>CAYSHJ010000309.1:0-2792 GCA_964430385.1 uncultured Planctomycetaceae bacterium | reverse complement strand
CGGAGCGGATTGAAAGGGCGATTCTTCTGCTCCGTGGCCAGAAAGTCCTTTTGGATCGAAATTTGGCGGAGCTTTACGGTGTGGAGACTCGCGTCCTGGTGCAAGCGGTCAAGCGCAATCTCAAACGGTTTCCCGCGGACTTCATGTTCCAACTGACCTGGGAGGAAGCCGAGCAGCTTTCAAGATCACAATTTGTGATCTTGAAACGTGGAGCTAACATCAAATACGCGCCGTATGCCTTCACCGAACAAGGCGTGGCGATGCTCTCTGGAATCTTGAAGAGCGACCGAGCGATCGACGTCAACATTGCGATCATGCGCGCGTTTGTCCGACTCCGCGAGATTTTGGCAACACACAAAGATTTGGCACGCAAACTGAATGAGATGGACCGCAAATACGACGAACAATTTCGTATCGTCTTTGATGCGATTCGCAAACTCATGGCTCCACCGCCAAACCCACCGAAGAAAGGCCGGATCGGTTTCCGAACCGAATGAATGGTCTCCCATGTCGGACCTCACTCATTTCGATGAATCCGGCGCGAGCCGCATGGTGGATGTCAGCTCGAAAGAGGTGACACTGCGGACCGCGCGCGCGGTCGGTTTCGTGCGCATGCAGCCCGCGACGCTAGAACTGATTCGCAACCAGCAAGTCGCGAAGGGTGACGTCTTCGAGGTGGCTCGTCTGGCGGGGATCATGGCCACGAAACGGACGGCCGAACTGATTCCGCTGTGCCATTCGCTGGGGCTCGACAGCGCGAAGGTCGTATTCCAAATCGTCGATGACCGGACGGTGCGGATCGAATCGACCGTCAGCGTTCATGGCCGGACGGGCGTGGAAATGGAGAGCCTCACCGCCGTGAGCGTCGCGGCGTTGACGATCTACGACATGTGCAAGTCGGTTGATCGCGGCATGTCGATCGGCCCGATCGAACTGTTGGAGAAATCCGGCGGACGGAGCGGGCACTTCGTCAAAGAGGGTTCAGAACTGCACAAGCAGGACATTGCAAATGGCAAATTGCAAATTGCAAATTGCGAAATGGAACCAACGAAGAACTGAAACCATTCGGATGCGCTCGCGCTTGTCATCAATTTGAAATTTCAAATTTGCAATTTGCAATCTGTCTTCTTCTGGAGTTCACCTTGTTCGCCGGCCCCATTTTTTCTCGTGAAGCTCTGACGACGCCGCGGCGATTGCGGCATTTCTTGATCCGGTCGGGATACGTCGCCGCGTTCTTCGTGTTGATGTACACGGCCGGGCAGGCAACGTTTGGTTGGCAGCAGGTGCGAAGCCTCGGCGATGTCGCTCACTTTGGCAGTTTGATCTTTCAAGTCTTCTCGCTGCTGCAACTGACGTTGGCGTTGTTCTTCGGGCTGCTCTTCACCGCCGGAAACATCGCGCAAGAGAAGGACAAACAGACGCTCATGCTGCTGTTGATGACCGATCTCCGCAGTCATGAGTTGGTCTTGGGAAAGCTTTTCGCGAGCTTGCTGTTGCCGCTGGTGTTGTTGGCGACGTCGGTGCCAGTGTTCTGTGTGACCCAAGTGCTGGGAGGTGTGGCGACGGAGCAGATCGTTTGGTCGCTGGCGCTGTGCGCGGCAGCGACGGTGGCGGCGGGAGCATGGGGCGCACTCGTGGCGTTCTGGCGCGAAAAGACATTTCAGACGTTGGCGGTGTGCGTGCTTGGTCTGGTGTTGTTCTTGGGTGCGGCCGAGGCGATCGTCGCTTTGGCTGGAGCGGAATCGACTGCGGGCACGTTCGCCGGTTGGCTGAATCCGTATCGAGCGTTATTGGCCGTGCTGGACCCGTTCGCAACTCACGCCGGGCTGACGTACTCACAGGTGGCGACTCGATCCGTGTTGGCATTGAGCGGTCTGGCCATGTTGCTGATCGGTGTGACGATGGCTCGGATGCGTGTCTGGAATCCGAATCAAGACTCGTTCGCGCCGCCGCGGAAGGAAACCGAAGCGACCAGTGGAGTGACGCGAGTCAAGCACCGGACCATCTGGAGCAATCCGATCATCTGGCGAGAAATTTGCACGCGTGCGTACGGCCGCCGAGTGTTCCTGATTAAGCTGGTTTATTACGTGATCGCGGCGTTTGTGGCCCAGTCGTTGTGGTCTTCAGACGGCAACGGCGAGCTGCTGTTGAATCTCGTCTCGCCGGCCGGCATTGCGTTTGTCGGGCTGGGGCTGTTGAGTTTGCTGCTCGTCAACGCTCAAGCCGTGACGTCGCTGACGACCGAGCGAGACACCAAAACGCTGGAGCTGCTTTTGGTCACCGACATCTCGGCCAAGGAATTTGTCTTCGGCAAGCTCGGCGGAGTGTTGTTCAACACGAAAGAGCTGATCGTGATCCCGCTGCTGCTGATCGGCTGGCAGTTGGCGATCGGCGGCGTCAGCGTGGAGAACTCGATCTATATTCTGCTGACCTTTCTCACGCTCGTTGGCTTCGCCGCGATGCTGGGTCTGCACGCGGGGTTCAGCTTTGACAATTCGCGAGCGTCGATTGCGAACAGTCTGGGCACGATGTTCTTTTTGTTCATCGGCATTGTGATTTTCATGATCTTGCTGGTAGAGGCTCGTGCGTCGTTCTTTTTGCAGTTTCAGAGCTTTCTGGCATTCATTCTGGTCGGCAGCATCGGACTTTATGCTTCGTTGACTTACAAGAATCCGTCGGTCGCGCTGACGCTGGCGGCGAGTGGCTTGCCGTTTTTGACCTTCTATGCGATCACGACCTTTTTGTTGCACGGTTCGCTGGGCGTGTGTCTGTCGATCGTGACCGCCTACGGA
>CAYSHJ010000308.1:0-5646 GCA_964430385.1 uncultured Planctomycetaceae bacterium | reverse complement strand
GGGCGTGTTCGCGGTGATCTCGTCGCGAATCCACTTGCGGAACGAAGTCGCTCCTTCGCGAGCCAAGAACTTGCCGTTGACTTGCAACAGGTCGGCCCACTTGTTGGACCAGTATTCGACGTAGTCGTCCGAGCCGACCAGCTTGTCGACCAATTCGTCGCGTTTGACCTTCGTGTCGCGCGCGTCGGCGAGGAATGCCTTGACGTCCTCCGACTTAGGCGGCAGACCGATCAGGTCGATGTAAACGCGGCGAATGAAATCCGCATCGGAACTGAGCGGCGACGGCTGAATCTTCATTCTCTGCCATTTCGCAGCGGCCAGTTCGTCGATGCGATTGTTCGCCGGCGGATTGGACCAGACGAAGCTGGAGCGATCGCCCATGACCGTCAGCGTGGTCGCGGCATAGGCGCCTTCGTACCGCGCCAGCATGGGAGCCTCGCCGCGGCGAATGGCTTTCAGCAAGCCATTGCGGTCGGGTGTCGCGACGTCTGTATTGCCGCTTTCCAGAAACGCTTCGCGCGTGACGTCGCGGACTTTTCCGTCGGCGTACGTGGCGATGACTCGCAGTTGCTGTTTGGCTCCGACCGCTTGCACGACCGGGTTCTGCGGGATGACTTCCAGGCGTGTGACGCGCGGCGTGTTCAGATCCAGCTTGACGCCGTCGGCGATCCAGCGGCGGATGATTTCGTAATACGGCTCGCCCGGTTGAATGACCATGCCGCCGACGTGCGGCACGGCGCTGGTGGTCTTCAGCAGCATCAGGCTGTCATCCGGCGAAGCCAAGTTGACGCGGCGAGACGACAGGTCGTCGGTCAACGCGCGGACGTCGAAGATCGGGTCGTAACCGCGCAGCGACAGCTTGAAGCCGTTCTTGCCTTTGACCGAGCCGTGACACGTGCCGGCATTGCAACCGGCTCGCGAGAGCACTGGGGCCACGTCGCGCATAAAGTCGGGATGAAATTCTGCCGCGACGCCGCTGACTTCGACCGGAATCGTCGCCGCCTGATCGCCGAGCTTGACGACGATCGCCGTGGCGCCGTCCACGGCGGCTCGCACGATGCCGACGGGTGAGACCGTCACGTTCGCCGCCGCGGCTTGCGATTGCGCCAGCCGCGTCACATCGACACGGTCACCGCCCTCGAGCTTGGCCGTGACGAGCAATTGAACGTAATCAAATGGACTCGTCAGCCGAATCTTGTCCGGGATCACTTCGAGGCCGATGACCTTCGCGCCGGCCGGCAGTGATTCGGTTTCGTTCTTCTCAACAGCCGGCTTCCAGTTCGCCGCGAGTTGACTCGGCGGAGTGCCAGTCGTCGGCTTGACCGGCGCGGGAGAGAATTCTTTCGTGACCTGTCCGCTATTGGCGTCGATCAGCCGCACGACGCCGTCGGACCCGGCCGCCGCGACGACTTGTCCATCGGGCCGGAACGCGACGGCATAAACGTTGGCGTTGATCTCGGTCTTGGCTTCGGTTAGCGCCGCCGCTTTGAGGTGATTCTCGATCGCGTCCTTCTCGGCGGAACTGCGATCGGCGAACGGCTTCGCGAGCATCGCCTTGACGTTGTCCGGCACTTGAGCCGGATCAAACCGGAAGACAAACACTTGGCCGGTCCCGTCGATGGCGCTCGATGCGGCGAGCCGGAACCCGTCGCGACTGGTGGCGACGCCGAAGATGCGGCCGCGCATCGGGGACAATTGGCGCAGCAAATTGGCGTCGTCACCGATGACGCGAGCAGTCTTGCGATACAGGCGATAAATCTTCGGCACGCCATCCGAACCGCCGAGCAGCATCTCATCCCGATTAGGCAACATCGCGACAGCTTGAATGCCCCCCTTCAGCGCGCCCGGAGTGATCGACGTGATGTTATCCACGAAACGTTGCGTCGGAACTTCGGTCAGCTTGGCCGTCATGTCGCGGCTGACGGAGACCACGTGGCTATTGTCGGGCGAGAAACCGGTGTCCAAGACCCAATCGGTGTGCGCACCTTGTTGCAGAACTTGTTGACCGGTCGTGGTGTCGATGGCTCGCACGAGGTTGTCCGCGCCGCCGAACGCGATCAGCTTGCCGTCGGACGACCAGCTTCCGCCGTAGAGCGTGTCGAACGTGACCGGTACCGACAGCGTCAGCGTCTTCGTGGGCACGTCCCAAATCTGAATTTCACCCATGCGGCCGGGCAGTCCGCCGGTCACTGCCAGACGTTGTCCATCGGCTGAAAACCGCACCGACTCGATACGTTCGGCCAGACCCACCAAGCGTCCGATCAACTCGCCGGTCTCGACCTTTGCCAGCAACACTTCATGGAAACCAGAGATCGCCAGTGTTTGTCCGTCCGGCGAAAAGTCGAGCGACGTGATCACCGGCGGGCGCGAATATTCGGGAGGATGCTCGGTGTCGTACTTTTGCTTCGCTCCGGGCGGCGTGTCGTCTTTCGCCCCTTGAGCGATCCATGTCTTGAGCAATTCGATCTCGGCCGGCTTGAGCGGCGCTTTGCCCTTCGGCATTTCCGCCTTGCCGTCCTTGTCCGGCGTGATGAGTGCAATCAGCCCGCTGGCCTCCGGCTTTCCCGGCGTGACGGCCGCGGAGCCACTTTCGCCTCCCTTGAGCAACGCTGCGAACGTGGTCATCACGTACTTGCCGCCCGCCTTGGCCGGCTGATGGCAGCCTTGACAGTTCGCTTGCATGATCGAGCGAATCTGCTTGTCGAAACTGACCGCCTCGGCCGACGGAGCCTCGGCCGCGAACAGTCCCGGCGATCCGCAAGCCAAACTCAGGCACACGGCCACTAGACGCAGCCAAAACGCATGCATTGTGACACCTCACGTCATCTTGTCGTTGCTGTACACCGCGTCCGATCGGCGAAGGCGAACGGGAGGAATGTTGGGTAAGAAGTTCCTTGAACAGCCTGCTGGAAATCGTGCAACTCGATTGTGTTGATCGTAGTTCATTCTCGGGAGAGCCAGGCACATTGAAAACATGCCCCACGTCTTTCCTCGGCTGATCGGCGGGGTCATCCCATTCGGCTCATTTCCAACAAGCCTCGGGGAAGTGCTCATAAGTGCTAATAGAGTACCCAGACTGGACCAGGAAACGCGACTGTCGAACCTAATTTTTTTTTTCGACGAACCGGAAACCTCGGTGGCCGGACACTCACTTTTCTTTACACCGCCTCAATCCGCACCACTCGGAAGAAGTCCGCGAAATGACTGGCCTGGCAGCGATGTTTCTGGCGACGATCGCTCGGCGTGGAATGCTTGAAAAAAGAGCGCATGGTCCGGAACCACGCTTGGTCACACCAGTCAGCTTTGATATGTTGTTGATCAGACCAACCAAACTCCACCGGGCTTGACCCGGTGGCTCGCCGGCTTCTGCACGACTTGAGCTTCTCTCTCGTAGCAGCCCCACGATCCGTGAAGGAGACACCCACATGGAACAGCAATTTGAAGGGACGCCGCAGGCGGAGATTCGCTTGGAAGGGCGCAAGTTAGTACGAGGCGACGTGGCGAACGATTGGGGTTCGCAGTTGCTGTGGGAGATTCGCCGCAACGGCCAAGTCGTCGCGACCGTGCCGGCGCGCGCGAACAACAGCTACGAACACGCCGACACGACTCCCGGCCAGTACGAAGTCGTCCTGCAAATGTTCAAGTACGAAGGCTACGCCAAAGACCCAGCCGGAAACTTCACGAAGAGCAAGCTCGTCGAGGTCTCGAATAAGGTCGCGTACACGGTCTGACACAGAGATTCAAATTCATGCCGACCGTGTACATCGAAACTTCGATCGTCAGCTATCTGCGGCAGCGTCCCAGCTCGCAGGTTGTCATGGCGGCTCGGCAGCTTCTGACGCATCAATGGTGGAACGACGAACGACGCAATTATGAATTGGTCACATCGCAGTTCGTACTCGATGAATCGGCGGCAGGTGATCCGGTGTTGGCGGCAGAGCGGTTGCAATCGTTGGATAGCATTCCGCTGCTCCCGCGAGACGCTCAAATCGGCGTCATTGCTGGTGAAATCATGTCGCGAGCGATTTTGCCGTCGAAGGCTCTCGTCGATGCGTTGCATATCGCGATGGTGGCTCATCACGGAATAGACTACTTGCTGACTTGGAATTGCAAGCACATTGCCAACGCGAAAATTTTGCCTCGGATTTACGAGGTTTTGACAGACCTGGGATACTCGGCCCCAATCATTTGCACGCCGGAAGAGATGGTGGATGATGAGTTCGAAAACAGTGATTCGTGACCCGATCCTCGACGAGATTCATCGGACACGTCAGCAGATCGCCGAAAAGTTCGGCGGCGACATCAAGGCCATTCTAGAAGACGCTTGGAAGCGACAAGCCGCCTCCGGGCACACCATTTGGCAAGGTTCATCGAAGAAGGCTTTGAAACATTGACCCCACCGGGCTTGCCCCGGTGGCTCGCGGGATTTTGCACTACTCGCGTCTGATGCGATTCAAAGTAGTGCAGAATCCCGCGAGCCACCGACACAAGGTCGGTGGGGTGTTAGTCGAAAGAAGTATGAAGGCTACGCCAAAGACCCCGCCGGAAATTTTACGAAGCGCAAGCTCGTCGAGGTCTCCAATAAGGTCAGTTACGTCGTAGGATAGGGCGGTCGCGAAAATTTGTCGGGGAGAATGTTCATGATTGGACGTGGTGCAATTGCGGAAAGCCCCGATCTCTCCGAGCGACCACCTCGCTCACAACGAGGCGAGCCGGTTTGGGAAGTTGCCTATTGTTATCCACGACAGGGTGACTGGAGCGAAGCGGACTTCTTGGAATTTGAAACCACGAATTTCCCTGCCGAGTTAGTCGATGGCTGTTTGGAGCTTTTGCCCATGCCCACGCGAACGCATCAGCGGCTGTTGCGCTACTTGATGGGGTTGCTTCAGTCTGCCGTGAAGCCGAGTTCACTCGGTGAGGTGCTGTTTGCACCGTGTCCGATCCGCCTCGCCCCCGGTCATCTCCGCGAACCGGACCTCTTCGTCGCCAAGCCGAGCGAGAGTGACGAGCCGCCCGCGGCGGCGGATGTTTTGTGGGTACTGGAGATTGTCAGCCCCGGCCAGTTGAACCGTGATCGCGACCTCATCGAAAAGCGCCGCGACTACGCGCAAGCCCGAATCCCTGAATACTGGATCGTCGATCCCGCCGAAGAAACGGTGACCGTGCTGTCGCTCGACGCGGAGTCGTATCGTGTCTACGGCCAATTCCAACGTGGTTCCATTGCCGCCTCGCCCTTGTTTCCCGAATTACAGATCAACGTCACGGAACTGTTCGATTCCGCTCAGAGATCAACCTGATCGAATCCGATTGTGAACTCGCCACCCTTTGGGAGACGAACATGCCCGAACTGGCAACCGAGAAGGAGGAAGTCTTAGCGGCGGCTCGCGAGTCGAAAGCCGCTGACGACGCCATCGCCCCGGAACTCCGCGAAGTCTTGAAGCTGCTGACAGCGGAACGGCAAACTCAAGGACTGAGCCTGGCCGAGATGGAATCGCGGAGCGGCTTGGCCAAATCGAAACTGTCCCATTTGGAAGACGATCCCGAATCCAACCCGACGCTTTCGACGTTGCGTCGATACGCCACGGCCCTCGGAAAGAAACTCTCGGTGCGTTTGACCGATCAAGTCGCGACGGTGTGATCGTGCGT
>CAYSHJ010000307.1:0-2248 GCA_964430385.1 uncultured Planctomycetaceae bacterium | reverse complement strand
GAGCATGCTCCTTCGTCGACCTAAGATACTGATGTCACGACCGGTTTCGGACTGGTTCTTCCATCGGATGGTTACCGCCCGTCGATTCTGACCCGAAGCCGACTTTGCCTATCGAGATCGCGTAGTCTGGGCAGCCTGTGGTGGCTGCTGAATTACCCGCGTTCGGGGTTGGAAACTTCCGCCGAGGCACTCCAACGGAACAGCCTGATGAACCCGTAGTAGTAGCCGAGCCAAAGAAGGGCAGAGAAGCCGTAGAACATGACAGTCCGCACCGACCACAGCGGCCAGGAGCCGGCGGGGCCGATGGCAATCACGTTGGGGTAGAACGAGAGGAGGGTGGAGCGCCACCCGTTCCACATGAGGGTCACTTCCGCGTTGCGCGCTGCTGCGGTCTTGGCGTCGTTGAAGACCCGATCACTATTGCGCTTCAACCACCACCAAGAATCCTCGTTGATCAGTTCGAGCCCCCGGTCGGAGCGGTTGCGCATGTAAATGTATTGGATGTCGCTAGTGTTGCCGCCCGCGTCGGGATCGCTGCGGCGCACTTCCGTTCCGGTCACAACCCCGGTCGTCCATGTGGGACGCGCGCATTCCCATCCGAACCAGAGGGGGATGCCCACCACAACCGACGCGATGGCCAGAATTCCCCCGCCCCTGCGCCATAGGACATAGGCGAGGACGCCAATCGCGAGCAGGACAATATAACCGTACGACATCCAGGCCTGGAGCATGCCTTAAATCTCACCTTCAATTAACTCGCGGCCAAGCCTTCCACGGAAAGGGTTTGTCGTCTGTCGCGCATGTCAGGAAGCTCGCAGTTTCAGATAGCCATAGCGCGAGCAACTGGCCAAAATCGGCGAGAGGTCGGTTGGGCTCTTGCTTGGCCAAAAGCCAGACAAACTGGATCAGCGACATTAGGAACAAGATGCTCTGGCCGATCCCAAACGCGACCATGAAGACCAGCATAACCAATCCGCGCTTCCAGGTATTCGAGTTGCTAAGCGAAGAACCGGACAGCTTCGTATTGTTTTCAAGAGTTTCCATATTGCGCCTCCGCGCGCTATCGGGCGGCTTGCTATGCAAACCTGTTTCGGACCAGAGTGTGCGTTTTCTTATGGATTAAGCGGCCCGCCGGGCCGCCGCATCAATCTGTGCCGCGAGCGCCGAGTCTATTCTGAGACGAGTGGCAAGGTCGGAAAGGAAATTTTGTTCGGCATCCATATCCACCTCGATTGCGATCCGCGCGGCGGTATAGATTTCGAGCGCCTCGGTTTCGGAACGCACGCCCTCGGCAAGAACAGCGGCGCTCGCCGGTGATGCGATCTCGCGGCCGAGAAATGCCTCTGCCTCTTTGTCTGCCCCGGCCTGACGGAACGCCGCGAGGATTTTCTCGCTCTCACGCTCGTCGATGCGTCCATCGGCAGCAGCCGCTGCGATCATCGCCCTGATGATCCGGACCGCGGAGTCATTGCTCATCGCCTGTGGTTCGAAGCCTGAGCCCGCAGGGGCAGCTTGAACCGGGTCGCCGGTCGAGATGAGTGGCTGGCCCGATTTGTAATTCTGGAAGGCCTTGTAGGCCAGTCCACCAATGAGTGCCGCAGCGCCAAGTTGGGCCGCACCGCCAGCCATTTCACGACCAGTCTTGGTCCCGAGCAGAAGACCGCCGAGACCGCCGAGCACCGCGCCGGTCGCAAGTTGGTTTTCGGCAACGATGGACTTCACCCTGCCAACGAGATCGTCCGGCGTCTGGCCGCCAGAGACCCGTGTCACCGCTCCGCGCGCGGCGTTCGTCAAACCGGAGTCGTTCGCTCCGTCCTTAAGGCCCTGCGTTGCCTGACTGAGGACGCCGGTCAGGGTGCCCATGAGCCCCCCGCCGCCCTGACCACCACCTTGGGTTACGCGCGCGAGTGCGTCGGCAATACCGCCGCCAGAATCGGCAGGCGCGTTGCCCTGCTGGCCGACACTGCGCGTGATTTGATCAAGAAGGGCCTTGGCGTCGAACATTTCGAGCATCTCCGGTGGGGTCAGTGTCTTATGCTGCTTAGCTGGGTACGCAGAGTTCTAGTCGCAAGGCCACGCCATATAAACTATGCGTTATCACCGAAGTTGCTCTTGGGGATCTAAGGGTCCGACATCGGCGCATGTATGCCGGCGGGGCAAGTAGGGCAGCCGACTACGTCGGGAATTGGCCCATCGCGTCAGACGCCTGACGGAAGGTATCGGACTACTTCGACCGCAGGTCAAAAAT
>CAYSHJ010000306.1:0-6576 GCA_964430385.1 uncultured Planctomycetaceae bacterium | reverse complement strand
CCAAGGAATGAACCTGATCGTGATGGATGCCGCGGGTCTGGAGGTCTCCACGAACGAATTCAAACTCACACGCAACGGCACGGTGCGCGTGCGAGTGACGCACGAACTGCCAGCCGCTGCGTCTCAAACTCAGCCATCCACTAGTTCGCCCACCGACCCCGACCGCCGCGCCGCCGAGTGGGTCCTCAATTCGGGCGGCTTCGTGGCCTGGATAGGCGGCGACCCGAAAGGCACGAACGACCTGGCCGCTTTGCCCGCGAGGCCGTTTCGCGTGCAGAGGATTTCGCTGCGGCACAGCAAGCAAGTCACAGATGCCGGGCTGGCTCATTTGCAAGGGTTGACTGAGTTGCAAGCGCTCGACATCGCCGGCACCCGGCCTCTTGCCGACGCCGAGCTGGCAAACCTCCAGACGCTGAGGAACTTGCAAATCCTGGACTTGACGGACACGGCGGTCACGAATGCTGGTCTCCGCTACCTTCACGACTTGACGAACCTCCGCTCGCTCGGGATCGGTGAGACCAAAGTGGACGATCAAGGGTTGCAGCACCTCGCGGTACTCGAGCAGATGGAAACCCTCACCCTGGACCACACAAGCGTCACGGATGCCGGGTTGGCTCACCTCAGGGGCCTGAAGAACCTGAACAAGCTCACGCTGTGGGGGACGGGCGTCACGGATGATGGACTGAAATCACTCGAGAACTTTAAGGAACTGCGCGAGCTCAACCTCGGAGAACGAATCACCGATGCAGGTCTCATTCACGTGCGACCTTTGACGCAGTTGCACAGCCTTCATCTGGGGCGGACGAAGTTGAGCGACGCCGGGCTGAAACACCTTCAGGAACTCCAGCGACTGGAGCACCTCTGTCTCAGCAGCGCCAAGCAGATTTCCGGGGAAGGCCTCGCCCACCTTGCGGCGCTCCCCGCGCTCCGCATTCTGGAACTGCACGCCACGTCCGTCACGGACGCCACCTTGGCCCACGTTGAGGGACTCACAAACCTGGAGCATTTGGATCTGGACGCGAGCGCGATCGGTGATCGGGGGCTGGATCATCTGATTCGGCTGACGAAGCTCAAGATTCTCAAGTTGGACGGCACCAAGATCACGGACGCGGGATTGCGGCGCTTGGAGGGCGTGAAGGGCCTCACATTCATCAACGTTACGGGATCGAACGTCACCGCCGACGGCGTCAAGAAGCTCGCTGCCGCCTTGCCGCAGTGCAAGATCGTATCGGATCACGGCACGTTTGGGCCCACGACTCCGGGGACTAACGTTCCCGGCTCGCCACCTGGAGCTGACCGCCGCGCCGCAGAGTGGGTGCTGAGCGTTAAGGGGTCCGTGCGCCTGGTGGTGGGGGACCAGGTGTCTGACTGGATCAAGCCAGGCGGGGAGTTGCCGGCAGGGCCGTTTCAGTTGCACTCGGTGTACACGCCCGACGACTGCACCATACGGGACGAGGCTGAGCTGCGCGTTCTGACCGGGTTAACGGGGCTGCGGCAAATCAACTTTGAACAGCACCTCAGCTACGGCAACGCCACCATGGAGATGATCGAGACGCTCACCGGACTGGAAACGCTGGGCTTCGAGGATCCCAACGCGATTACCGACGCGGGCCTGCGGCGTTTGGCGGCGCTAACAAACCTACGCACGCTGAGCATGGTTTCGCCCCTCATGACTGACGCGTCCCTGCCGGTCATCGCCGGGCTGCCGAAGTTGGAGGCCCTGGTCCTGTCGATCACGGGCTACACCAGCAGGCCGGCATCGACTGCGACGTTCGTCACCGAACACGGCCTCACCCACCTCAAGGCCGCAGCCAAACTCCGACGCCTGAACGTGTTTGGCGTGTCCGTGAACGAAGCGGGACTACGGGCGCTCGGCAAGCTGCACCAGATCCGGACACTCGAAGTGGGAGGCCCCTTGGTCACCGACGCGGGGCTCAAGGGGCTCGCAGCTATGACCGAGCTGGAAACGCTTGCCCTCGGCCAGACCGCAGTCACCGACGCAGGACTCATACATTTGCAGGGCCTAAAGAACCTCGCCGTCCTGTTCCTGCACCACAACGCAGTGACCGACGCAGGTCTCGTTCATCTGCGGGGCCTGAAGAACCTCGCCGTGCTGTCACTGGATGGCTCGCCGATCAATGGACAGGGAGCCGAGCACCTGCTGGGCCTCGAAAAACTCCGCCGTCTGAACCTCTGGGGCTCTCCCGTGACCGACGCGGGTCTGGAGAAGATCAAGCTCCTGACGCGGCTGACTCTCTTGGACGTACGCAGCTCGAAAGTCAGCGACACGGGCGTTGCACACCTCGTTGAGCTGGCCGAGCGGCTGGAAGTCCTCCACCTGATCGACACCGCCGTCAGCGACGCGTCGGTGCCGCACCTCGCCAAACTCACGAAACTTCGCGAACTGACCCTGGACGGCACCAAGGTGACCGAGGCCGGCGTCAAGAAATTGCAGCAAGCGCTGCCCAACTGCACGATCACTCCCGCGCCTCCCAAGTGACCTTTGGGAGTGCTCCGTCAAGCCGGAGCACTCCCCCAAAAATGTTCGAGGATTGTTGCATCCACTTTTTGCAAAGGACGTTCCCATGACACGACAAGCGGTTTGGATTCTGGTCCTGGTGATCGCCGTCAGCTTGCTGGCGGAGTGTTCGATTCTCTTCGCGCAATCGTCACCGGCGGCGACGACCAAGAGCGGTTCGCAAGGCCGCGCCCAGACGACTCAGAATTCCCAAAGCGACGACGACAAGTTCAACGCCGCGATCGTGGAACTGAACGAGAAGATCCGCCGCGATCCGGGCAACCCGGAGCCGCATTACGCGCGTGCCTACCTGGAACACAAAGCCAGCCGAGTCAACGACGCTCAGAAGAGCGTCCTCGCCGCGCGTGGTCTCGAACAGAAGCGGCCGATCGCCGACTGGGGGCGCTTCATGGAGCGCTATCAAGGCCCCTCCCGTGTCTGGTTGGAAAAGGCTCGACGAATGCCGGCTGAGGAACTGTTGACACCGGAACCCGTGGTCGCCAGTGCTCCGAAAACTGCCACCGCTGCGGGGTCGGGACGGGAGTCCCAACCTACGACGACGGTTCCGAAAACCAAAGCCACGGCGGATGCTCCGAAGAACGCGGCACCGACGCTGGGTTTCATCGGTCCCCTCAACGATCAACAGCAACTCACGATGTTTGCGATGCGATCCGCTCCAGCCGAGGAGGTCATCACGCGCGATGTCCTCGTGAATGGCAAGCCGATCACCGTCACCGAGAAAAAGCCGATCTCCATTTTCCATCGGGAAGCCCAGCCGGTCCCACTATCGTCGGTTTCGATCAGGAACGTTGGGGGCGAGCGTCTCACCGAAGAGCAAATTCGCCAAACCATCACAGGCGAAACGCTCGTCTTGATGGCCCCCAATCCCGTCGATCCGAGGTATCTCAAAATCCTCAAGCCGGACACGCTCATCGTGACGCGGATTCCCGGCCCGCCGCCAGCACGAGTCCAAGAAGTTCCACGAGTCCCGGAAGTTCCAGCGCCCGCGCCGGCGGAACAACCGAAGGCTCAGGTACCCGCGCCACGAACCGGCGGAGAAATCGCTGTCTGGAGTCGCCGAACTCGTGAGAGTTCGGGATTTGCCGGCGATTCGTCCCACCGAAATCTCACGATTTCGGCCACGGCAATGACTGATGCGTTCGTCCTCACCAATTTAGCAACGAGTAGCGCAAAAACGCGGGAACCCCTGAGGCAAGCTCAGAGGCGGGGAAGTTCGATTCGACCGATTCTCACGACGTTCGGCGACGAGTCATTTGGACGAGCCAGAGTGCCCATCCTCCGGGCGGACTATCAGGCCGATTCCCTGATTGAGGGGACACCAGTGGCGATGCTTTGGGACCGCGGCGTTTTCGATCCGGCACGATCCCCGATCGAGGCGCCGCCCGTCATGGTCTTCGCCACGGAGCTGGATGAAATCGGGCGGCTCACGACGGTTGGATCGGTCTTTGAAAAGATCTGGCGATCGGTCCAGGAGATTCAGATCGGCCCGGACGGGCAGGACGTCCCGGTTCCTTTTGGATTTCCACTGCAGGACGAGCAGCGGAAGCTGAAGTCCGTCACACACAGCGTCAGTGCGGCCAAGTTTGTGTTGCTGAAAGCCGCCGCTCTCAGCAAAGGAGGGTACGGCGATTCGATCAACTTCAACGAAGCCCGCCGCCGCATCGGCAACGGCGCGGCCGTGCTGTTGGCCTACGGCGACTTACCCGATCCACGTTATCTGTCAGTTTTCCGCGACGACACCTTGCTGATCGTCTCGCCACGCCACTCGGTTCAACTGGCCTGCAATCCCGCTTGGTTTGCTGCCACCCCCCTCCCCACTATGGCGGCACCCTGGATTCCACCGGTCGAACACCTGATCCGCCAGTTGAGTGAAGCTGATCCGAACGTGCGCACCCAAGCCGTTTTCAAACTGGCTACCATGGGACCGTGGGCCAAGGCGGCTGCTCCGGACTTGGCAGAAAGACTTAAAGACGAGACGTGTCGTACGGGCGCGCTTGTTGCGCTGAAGAAGATGGGTGTGAGTGGCATCGCCGCGGTTCCGGCACTGAGGGAACTGCTGGAACACAACGACCAAGCTGTGCGGCTTGAGGCGGCGGATGCGCTCTGCGAAATCGATCGAGCGGTGGGCAAAGCCGCGGTCCCCGTCGCGCTGGAGTGTCTGAAGTCAGGGCAAGTCTATGTGCGTTATCGTGCAGCCGAGTTGCTGTTGCGTCTTGCGCCGGAGCAAGCTCAGAAAGCCGTGCCCGTGCTGCTCGAACAACTCACGTCCACAAGCGGTTCGGGTTCGTTTTCCGCCGGCACATCGTTCAGCAGCCTGGATCCGTCCATCAGCAAATCACTGGTGCCCACTTTGCTCGAAGCTTTGACCAATCCACAGCCACCGCAACAGGCACAGCCGCGTGCTGGAGCGGAGGCTGGCCCAGCGCCGCCAGCCCCTGTCGACGCCACGGTCACGCGGCAGCAGGACGCCGATCAGCACAAGCAGCAGGAACTCCAACGACGCATCGGCATAGCCATCGTCGTCGGACAATTTGCGCCCGATCAAGCCCAGCTTGTCGCGCCAATTTTGCTCGAAGCGCTGTCGTCACAATCCCCGATGGGCGATCCGAAGTTCGCCGCGACCGCGATGCTTTCGCTTGCCCCGGATTTCGATACTGCCCGCGACATTCTTCTCAATGACTTGCGCCTCCAAATGTCCCCGTTTTGCGCGCCGTTGGCAACAGCCTTGGTTGGGAAAGAGTCCGGCGACGCAGCTCAGGCCATTGCCCTGTTGCATGGCGATCCGGCGGATGTCGCGATAGCTCGGCAAATGCTACTCGACAAGCTTCGCCGCGACACGCCGCAGAAGCGCTATCAAACGTTCTCCGGCTGGAGCGAATGCCGATTGGCCGGCAAGGAAGTCTTGTTGCCGATCCTGAAAGAGTTCGAGCAGGATGACGACGAGATCATTCAAGCTGTTGCCAAATCCGCCGTAGCCAGGATCAAGTCCACCCCGGCCGCGCCGCGACCAACTTCCGCGCGCTCGCGCCCCGCCGAGACTGCAACGGGCGTTCGCACGCGAGTCATCCGCCCGATCACACCGTCCAACGTGGGACCTGTACCTGCCCCCGAGGTCAAAGAGGTGCCGGCTCCACCAGCACAGCAACCGGCACCAGCAGCCAAACCTTAGCTTGGCGAAGTTGCGACTTCGCCGAGCCTCTCCGAGGCTCGGCATTACCGCGCGAATCGACAACGAATGCAGGGCAACGCACTATCGCTTCTCCGGCTTTCATTCCTCAAAAAGCGGCCAAGCCGCCGCGCTCGCAAGAAATGTGCTGACTCTCACAAATTCCATGTTTATTGGTTTGGCCCCCATCCAGCTCGTCTGGATGGAGCCTGCGACGGAGTGCTAACTCGGCAACAGTTCCAGTTTTTTGACCCCATCCAGCTCGTCTGGATGGTGAAGGAGATGTCGTGGCTAGCGCGGCTCCATGATCTTCTTCACCATCCGCACGAGGCGGATGAGGTCTGGCGCGCGGCAGGTTGCTGTTGCGATAGCACACCATCATTTGCTCCATCCAGACGAGCTGGATGGTGGCACCGATCCTCAAACATGGAATTTGTGAGAGTCAAGAATTTTCCAGAATCTGCGTCGTCGCTGGGTCCAGTTGGGCACTTCCAATAAGACAGGGTCTTCCCGATCACCAAGCACCTCCCAAAGGAACCAAACCATGCCGCGATCAGGGCACGCCGCGACGGCTTTGAGAATTCATCGCCGAATCACCTTCTCGGTGATGGCGACAATCGGATTCGGCCTCCCGGTTCTCGTTCAGGCGCAGGACAAGTCCACCGCGCAAGATTCGCTCGGCAGTCGGGCGCGGTTGACGATTCGGCTGCCTGCGGATGCGGAACTGTACTTGAACGACACCCACATGCCGGCCAAGGGAGCCAATCGCGGCGAAAAACGGACATACGTGACACCGCCGCTCGAGACCGATCGAAAATATGTTTATACGGTCAAAGTTGACGTCGTGCGTGCCGGCAAGACTGTCAGTACC
>CAYSHJ010000305.1:0-3181 GCA_964430385.1 uncultured Planctomycetaceae bacterium | reverse complement strand
CGGGCACCGAGGCTTTTCATCGAATGCGAGCAACCCTTGCCGACGTCGCCGTAGCCGGCCACGACGACCACCTTGCCGGAGACCATGAGGTCGCTCGCGCGCTTGATGCCGTCGGCCAGCGATTCGCGGCAGCCGTCCACATTGTCGAACTTACTCTTCGTCACGCTGTCGTTGACGTTGATCGCCGGGAAAAGCAGCGTGCCGGCTTGGTGCATTTGGTAGAGCCGATGCACTCCGGTCGTCGTCTCTTCGGTCACGCCGCGAATGTTCTCGGCCAGGCGATGCCAGAAGCGGTTGTCCTCGTCCTGCACGCCAGCCAGCAGCTTGAGCACGACGGCGAATTCTTCGCTGTCGGCCGTCGCGGAGTCGGGCACGGATTCGGCCTTTTCAAACTCAAGACCTTTATGGACAAGCAGCGTCGCGTCGCCGCCGTCGTCGAGGATCATGTTCGGCGTGCCGCCATCGGCCCAGCGGAAAAGTTGGTCGGTACACCACCAGTACTCGTCGAGCGACTCCCCTTTCCACGCGAACACTGGCACACCCTGCGGATTGCTCGGCGTCCCGTGCTTGCCGACCGCCACCGCCGCCGCCGCTTGATCTTGCGTCGAGAAAATATTGCAGCTCGCCCAGCGCACATCCGCGCCGAGTTCGAGCAGCGTCTCGATGAGCACGGCTGTCTCGATCGTCATGTGCAGACTGCCGGCGATGCGTGCTCCCTTGAGCGGCTTTTGTTTGCCGTACTTCGCGCGAAGCGACATCAGGCCGGGCATCTCGACCTCCGAAAGCTCGATTTGCTTGCGACCGAGTTCGGCCAGGCTGAGATCACGCACCTTGAACGGCAAAGACTTCGACGCAGTCTTCGGAGAAACAGTGGCGAGCATGCAAGACTCCTTGGGAAGAAGCGGGCGTTCGGAAATCGGTCGCAGAGAAAAATCAGCCGCGAGGTTCTTCAGAACCGGCTGAGACACAGCCTGATGAACATGACGTAACTTAGGTGATGACTTGGCAATCAGCAACCATCGTGTTTGTGGGCAAAGTGACGCGGAATTGGCTAAGCTGCCGCCCAACGTGAGGCAGGTCTTCAACCTGCCCGGCAGGTTGGAAACCTGCTCCACGATGCGAAAGGCCGACTATGATCGAACTCAATCCGCGACACGCCGCGTACGTCGGCAGCTTCGACCCGTTGACGCTGGGGCATTTGGACATCATCCGCCGCGGGGCGAGCTTGTTCGAGACGCTGACAGTGGGCATCGGCATCAACCCGGAAAAGGAACCGCTGCTCTCGCCGGAAGAGCGTGAATCGATGGTTCGGCAAGTGCTCGCGAAGTTTGGCAATGTCGAGGTGAAATGCTTTGCAGGATTGACCGTGAACTTCGTGCGTTCGTGCGGCGCGGCGGTCATGCTCCGCGGCCTCCGCACGCTGACCGACATCGAAATGGAGTTCACGATGACGCTGGCGAATCGAGCCCTCGACCCAGCGATCGAGACCGTATTCCTCATGGCCAGCGAAAAGTACTCGCACATCTCCAGCAGCCTGATCAAACAGATCGCCAGCCTCGGACGTGGCAACACCGCCGAACAGCTCAAAGCCTTCTTGCCGCCGGAAATCATCGCGCCGACGTTGAAGAAGTTCGCCCCTGACTATGCCGGCAAGTAGGTCGGACGCTGACGTCCGACCGAACGGTTGCTCGATTGCCTTGCAGGAATCAGAATCACGATGACTGGGAAGATGAAGTTGTCGGACTTCGGTAAAGACGCCAAGACCGCGCTTCCAGACTTCAAGTAGTCTTGGTTGTGGGGGACAACGGGGGCATGACTCGTTGAATTGGGAAAGCCGAAGGGTGGGTCAGTCGGCTTCCGCCGACTTCCCATTTGCCACCGACTTCAGCCGGCTATCGCAGCGTCGCTCCCAACTTCGTGGCGCAGGTGTCGATGATCGACTTCACAAAGGAATCGACTTCTTCGCTGGTCAGCGTGCGATCGGCCGCGCGAAACGAGACGGTCAACAGGTACGACTTCTTGTTGGCGGGGATTTGTTGGCCTCGGTACTGGCCGCCAAAGGAGATGACATCCAGCGTCGGGCCGGCGGTTCCGTGGACGACTTCGTTGAGTTGATCCCAGGTGACCGATTCGTCGAGCACGAAGTTGAGGTCGCGGGCAATGCTCGGAAAGCGCGGCAACTCAACGAATGCGGGGACAAGGTTTGGTTTCGCTTCGAGTACGGCGACATCAAGTTCCGCGGCGATCACCGCGTCGCGCAGGTCGAGCTTGTCGGTGACGTCTCGCGACAGCTCGCCGAGCCAGCCCCACGATTGGCCATTCAACAACACTTCCGCTCCACGGCCGGAAACGAAGCGCGATTGATCGCTCGGCCGGACAGTGACGATGGCCTGCGGGTTCACTCGTTTGGCGAGCGACTCGACAACGCCTTTGGCCTCGACGAATGACGCGCCGGTGACGAGTCCGATGCGACATGGCTCAGCCGACGGATCGCCGGGCTTGGCGGCCAGAAACACGGCGGCGATCTCGAACAGCTTCGTGTTGAAGTTGCCGTGCCGTTCGTTGTCTCGCCGCACAACCAGCAAGCTGGGAATCAAGCTCGGCCGCAACACGTTCTCTTGCCGCCGTGACGAATGATCAACGCTCAGCCGAGACGGAATGTCGCCGGACTCGCAAGAGTTCGGCTGAATTCTTGCGAATTCAGCTACGGACGAAATCAAGTCCGCCAACTCCGGGCTGACGAACGACAGCGTGATCGTTTCGAAGAAGCCGCCGGCGGTCAGCGTGTCGCGGATGCGATCGGCCACACGCTCGGCGAGCGTTCTTTCGCTCAGGGACAGTGGGACGAAGACGTTTTCGGGAATCTTGTCGTAACCGTGAATGCGGGCGACCTCTTCGATGAGGTCGATCTCGCGAGACAAATCGCGTCGCCAGCTTGGCGGCGAATACTGCCACGTGCCGTCGGAGTCGGCATTGTCGGACGTCGGCTTTAAGCCGAGAGCCAGCAAGATGCGATGCGATTCATCGGCCGAGATGTCGATTCCCAAAATGCGGCGAATCTGCGACGGCCGCAGCGCGATCGCGGGACGTTCTGCCGCCGGTGGATCGCCAGCCCAGATTGAGCCGTCGAAAAGTTCGCCGCCCGCGACTTGTTGAATCAGCTCGCAGCAACGACGGCTGG
>CAYSHJ010000304.1:0-4613 GCA_964430385.1 uncultured Planctomycetaceae bacterium | reverse complement strand
CGCTGGATTTCGGCTCCGCGCCCGGATGACCTTCCGACTGGTTGGCGCTCTTGCCTACGTTATGCGTGGGTTCCGACCAGTTTCCGCCCGGTGCGGAATTGCCATGCTGCTCGTGTGAGGGCGTTTTGCCGGGCTCGGTTTTGGGTTTGTTTGGCTCGGATTTTGGTTTGTTCGGCTCGGGTTTGCGTTCGGACGAATTCCCCTTCTTTCCAGACTGGTACGCCTGAGCGAGTGGCACAGCGAGGCATAAGATCAGCGCCATCAAGGCAAGAGCAAATCGTTGAGTCATGTTTTTTTCCGTTTTCTAAGAAAGAAAAGCGAAGCACTGTTCCGACATTTCCCGAATGGGCTGCGCCAAGAACGGATCCAAGTTCGCAATAACCAGCATTGTAACGATTCACCACCTTTCACGCGTCTGGCTCGCCGTGTGTTGTTCTCCGCCTTTCACTCGGCCAGCTTGGTTTCTGCGTTCGCGTGCGCTGTTTCGTCAACTCACGGCGAATCCTGGAGCATCATCTGCTGCACGTCAGCAATCGGCTGCTGACTCACTCGCAAAGTACCCTCTCCAGGACGGTCGATGTCGGCAATCATCAAAATCACCAGCGAGAACGCCGCCGCCAGCACCGGCGTGCCGCGCAGGCGCCGCATCCCGGACATGCCCACCTGGTATCCGACCGCCAACATTGAGATGGCCGACAAGAGATAGACGGACAACCAAACGGTTCCGGGAATCCGGTACTGCAATGCAACTGTCTTGCGGCTTTGATGCAGGTCGATCAGCTCGTTCAGCGAGCTGATGAACAAACTGCGCAGCTCGGAGTCCATGTCTTCCTGGACCAGGGCTTTGGCCTGAGACCACAGACGTCCGTGGATTTCTTCCGATCGTTTCACCGTCGCTTGGACGTTTTCAGTCTTGGCATTCAAGCGGATGTCGGCGTACTCGCGCAGCAACCGCCGGACTTCCAAACCTTGAGTCTGCGGCAGCAATCCGGCTCGCAAATACGTGGTGCCGATCGCGTTCGATTCGTCCAGCACCAGTTGCTTGCGAGTATCGAACCGGGAACTCGCAATCCCAAAGGTGAATGCCAGAATGAACGCGAGAAGTCCCAGCAAGGCTCCCACCAATGATCCCAGCGGACCCTCCGCCTCCTTCTCGTTCTTCTGCCGCAGCGTAATTCCCGCCAGCGCGGCTCCCGCTTCAACCGCAGCCATGCAGATCACGAACGTGAGCACGAACACCGCCCACAACGGCAGCCTGCTGATCCACTCGCCGAAATCCATGTTCCCCTCACTGTCTTGTCTAAGGACGGCCACGTGCGGTGAATTCATCGCCACGATGCCAGAACCGGTATGCGGCTTGCCAGCACATCCGCGTCGGCGAAGACAGCCGGAGTTCCTCCGGTGTGGACGAAGACGACATCCTGATTCGGAGCGAACTGCCCGCGTCGAATGTGATCGATCAAACCGGCCATCGCTTTCGCCGTGTAAACGTGATCGAGCAAAATGCCTTCCGTCCGCGCGAGCAAGGTCATGGCTTCAATCCCAGCGTCTGACGGGACTCCGTAGGCGGAACCGAGATAATTGCCGTCGAACTGAATGTCGTCCGGCGTCAATCGCGCGTCGATGCCGGCGAGTTCGGCCGCTCGATTCGCCGTGGCCGACAATTCCTCACGGCTGTCCCAAGGCCAGATCATCGGCGCGATGCTTTTCACTGGAAATCGAACTCCGAGTGCTTTCGCGCCGAGCGCCAAACCAGCTCCCGTCGACCCTGACGACGAGACGTATATGGCGGCCGGTTCAAAGCCGCTCGCGGTCGATTGCTCAACTATCTCGGCGAAGCAAATCGCGTAACTCAGCGCCGCCAGCGGCAGCACGGTCGGACGATCCCACAAGTAGACCTTGCGGCCTCGCGCGCGAAACCGCTCCGCGACCTCGGCGATTTTTCGGTCCAGAGCCGGGCCGATCGACTCCTCGACGATCTCGATACTCGCGCCGACGATTTGGTCGAGTAATAAATTCCCCTGGACGACATCCGGCCCAGCGGCTGGCTTGCCGCGACCAAGCACCAGATGAATATCGAGTCCGACCTTCGCGCACGCGGCGGCTGTTTGCCGGCAGTTGTTGCTCTGCACCCCCGCGCCCCACACGACCAAATCGGCTCCCTTCGCCAGTGCATCCGCGATCAAGAACTCATTGTGCCGCGCCTTGTTCCCGCCAAAGAGCAACCCCGTGCAATCGTCCCGTTTGATCCACACCCGCGGCCCGTTCGCATTCACGGCCTGTCTGAATCGAGGCAACAACTCCAACGGCGTCGGCAAATGTGCCAGCGGCGTTCGTGGCACGCGAGCAATACATGCCCGTAACTGCTCCGTGGTCAGCCAACGTGAAGAATCTGGCATCGTCGATTTCCTTTCGAAGGTGAGCACGGTCTTTATAGACGACCTCTCTCGAATCGCAAACGGCTGACGGAACGCGAATTCACGGATACGATGGCGGTCACTCTTCGCGAGCTTCGCGGTCTACTGTTCCAATATATGACTGAATTTGAACAGAAAGCCGCCGAGGACGGGAAGCAGCAATCGCATGAAAATTGCTGATCACGGCTTCGTTTTGTTTTCAGATGTGGAGGCGCGTCATGTTCCGACAGATTGTGTGCGTCATCGTGTCCTGCTTCGTCGGACTCAGCTTTGTCTCGTGTGTAAATGCGCAGGCCACTCGGCAGACGGAGACGTATCAGCGGATCAAGACGACACTCGATTCGGTGCCGGCGATTGACACGCATGACCATCTTTGGCCGTTCGACAAACTGCCGGGGTATCGGGAGACCAAGGCGGGAAAAGGGATGAACCTCGCCAGCATTTGGGGAAACAGCTATTGGACTCAGGTGGGGCGGCTGACGCCGTGGCAGCCGAAGATGGAGTTCGATGATTGGTGGAAGGACGCGAAAGACGATTGGGACAACTCGCGAGCCACCAGCTTCTATCGCTACACGCAGATCGCGCTCCAAGACTTATACGACGTCGATTGGGACCGCGTCAGCGATCAGCAAGCCCGCGAATTGGATCGCAGGATTTTCGACAACTACCGCGACCAAACATGGCTGCACCACGTCGTCACCGAGCGGGCCAACATCGAGTTGATGTTCAACGACCCGTACTGGGCGAAGTTCTCGTTTCAGACGACATATCCATTTGAAGTGCTCGTGTTCAACGTGACGTCGCTGGTGCGTGGGTTTCATGCGTCGGAATATGACAACCCGTTCGATAGCCCGTATGAGTTCGCGGCCAAGCACGGCTTGCCGATGAACTCGGTGGACGATTTCTTGAAGGTGCTCGACGGGCTGTTCCTCGAAGCGAAAGACAAAGGCGCCGTCTGCTTGAAATCGACGCTCGCGTACCAACGCACGCTGAAGTTCGACCGCGTGTCGAAGGAGCGTGCCGAGGTGGTGTTCGGCAAGCGACGCACCGCACTCACGCCGGAGCAGATCAAGGACTTCGAGGATTTTGTCTTCTGGCGACTCTGCGAACTGAGCGCGACTTACGAACTGCCGTTCCAAATCCATACCGGACACGGACGTATTCAAAGCTCGAACCCGCTCCTGCTGGTCGATCTGATCGAGGCGAATCTCAAAACGAAGTTCATCCTGTTCCACGGCGGTTATCCGTGGGTCGGCGAGACCGGCGCGATCCTGTTGCGGCACTGGCATCACGTCTGGATCGACAGCGTCTGGCTGCCGAGTCTGAGCTATTCGATGGGCAAACGGGCCTACCACGAATGGCTGGAGCAAATGCCTTCCACGCGGATCATGTGGGGCGGCGACTGCAACCACGGCGAAGGAATTTACGGCTCGACCGAACTGACTCGCCGTTGCATCGCCGAGGTATTGGCCGAGAAAGTCGATCGCGGCGACCTGCGCGAAGATCACGCCAACCGCATCGGCCGCCAAATCCTCCGCGACAACGCACTCGAGTTGTTCCCGCAGCTCAAAGACCGGCTGTGGAAGCACAAAGGAAAGTTGAATCCAGGCTAGCCTGGATTCCCATACAAAAAATCGACCTAAGAGTTTGTCACTGAAGGTGGGTGGGCGACGACGGGTTTTAGGTGATTGCTTGACACCATACCGAGGCCTCACCCAAACTAAAATCGCAGCCGCTTCCCCAGCCACGGGAGGCAGAGGTCCGTTTGGTCGAGATCACGGCTTCGAGACCGTCACGAACACTGGCTCCGCGGCAAACGTCGTCTTCACAACGAAGTTCAGCGAGATGTTCGCGGTTAGTCCGATGAGTTGGCGTTCGACTGGCGTGGCGTTCTTGGCAGCCGTCAGCGTGATCGTCCCTTGAGTCGCTCCGTTGCTGAGCAGTGTTTTGCTTTTGTTACCGTCCAGTGTCACGCCGGGCGGGAGCGTGTCCGCGAAGAGCGAGAGGTGGGTCATCGTCACGTCGAGCGTCACGTTCGCTTTGAAGTCGGGGGCGCGGTCCAGTGTGACGTCGATTGTCTTGGACTCGCCCGGCATGAGCGTGATGTCGGCGGTGCTCAGCTTGATGCCGCGGATGTCGTGCGGTGGGATGACTGCGAGGACGTGTTGCTCGACAGGCCAATGGTTGCGGCCTCCG
>CAYSHJ010000303.1:0-6186 GCA_964430385.1 uncultured Planctomycetaceae bacterium | reverse complement strand
GGATGTAGCCTTTTTCGTGAAGGATGCGGCAGGCCGATACGTTGCCGTGAATGAGTCGCTGGTGGCAAGGCACGGATTGAAGAGCAAGTCGCAAGTCATCGGCAAATGCCCGCGTGACATCTGCCCCGGCGACTTTGGTCGGATTCCCACCGAACAGGACGAGAGAGTTCTGCGTACCGGACGTCCGCTGGTTGACCATCTCGAAATGCAATGGCATCTCCCGAACGACCCGGTCTGGTGCCTGACGACGAAGCTGCCGATGCTCGATTCAAACGGTGCCGTCGTTGGTCTCATCGGCTTCTCGCGCGACATCCGCGTGCCGGTCGAGGCTCACGAGATCCCCGAGGACTTCGCGAGCGCCCTCGAAGAATTCGAGCAAACCCTCTCGTCAGAGGTGACTCCCGCGTGGCTCGCAAGTCGCTCCCAAGTTTCGCCGCAACGACTGGCTCGCCTCACCAAACGGCTCTACGGTCTGACGCCGAGCCAGTTCATCACCAAGTCGCGAATCGCAGCCGCGTCGCGCATGCTGCGCGATGCCGAACAATCCGTGGCCGAGACCGCACACGCCTGCGGCTTCTACGACCACAGCGCTTTCACTCGTGCCTTCCGCTCCGCCACCGGCATGACACCCTCCGAGTTTCGCACGCAACAGTAAGTCGAGCGGCAGAAGAGAAGGTCAAGCCGGCCAACGCTGCGTCAGGCGAGAACGAGCTTGGCAATGGTGTCTGCGAATGCGGTCGCTGCGGGGGGATGGTTTCTCAGCCAGAGTTCGGGTTCGATCAGCTCCAACTCCATGACTGCGAGGTTGCCGTGATTGTCACGGACCAGGTCCACGCGGCCGTAGGCCGGTGCGGGCTGACACGCGGCGATCACTCGTTGGGCGAATTCGATTTGAGCGGCCGACGGTTCATGCGGATGGACCGTTCCTCCGTAATCATCCTGGACGCGAAAGTCGCCGGGCATGGGGACTTTCCGCACCGCATGAGTCACGCAGCCGTTGAAGAACATGAGCGTGTCCTCGCCGTCACGCAGCACGCTCTGTTGGAGCGGTTGCAGGATGAGCGATTCGTCGGTCAGCAATTGCCGCACAACAGGCTCCAGTTGCGCGGCACTCGCACGATTGACGCGATACGTGTGACGGGCCGCTCCGGAAATGCACGGCTTGATGATGGCCTCGTCCCAGCCGGATTCGTCGAGCAGTTCGCGCAGCGTGACCGAGCTGCCGCGTTCGATGAACTTCGACGGCACGATTGGAATGCCCTTCGCCTCCAGGTCGGCGAGGTAGTGCTTATCCATGTTCCAGGAGATGAGTGCCGCATCGTTGCAGAGTCGAGTTTGTCCCCGGACGTGGTTCAGCCAAGCGGTGAACTCGGCCTGCCGCTCGAAGTAGTCCCACGTCGTTCGGAAGACGGCGCAGCGGAATCGCGACCAATCGACATCGGGGCTGGCCCAGTCGATCCGAACCGAGGAGATTCCATGACGCTTCAAGGCCGATTGCAGCAACTGGTCATCGCGCAGGATGTTGTCCAGATACCAATCGCCGTCGGCAGCAACGGAAGCCATATACCGCTGCTCGGTGAGGAGTGCCACATCGGCTCTGATGTCGGTCATCGATTCAATCGCCTCTTCCAACCGGACGCCCAGCAGCCAGTGGAAAAGTGTCACCCGAAGCGTGAGCAAGGGGCGGTTCCACGCTTGATTGCCCGACGCCCTCGCTCACGCTTCGGGTGGCTGTTGAGGGCACTGATTCAACGCCCCAGATTCTCGAACAAGTAGAGCCCTGACTTGCCGGGGCAGACGAGATCATGCTTCGTCCAGACAACTTTCGGCTTCTGTTGAGTTATCTCGTAGTGGACTCCAGATGGAGTTGGTCTGTGGGCAATTTAAGACGACGATTCCCGAAAGGCGCTGCTCATTGATCAGCGTTTGATGACTCGATGGGCACTTCGCAGAACGTCAAGGCGGCGAGGCCGTTTTGGCCATAGAGCAAGTTGTCGGGGTTCCAATTCGCGCTGTCGAGGTAGGTCACGGTCTTGGATTTTGACGGGCCCTTCAGCTTCAGCGTGATCGAAGTGCCGTTCACCGAGCCGGAGACCACTTGCTTCGGTTCGCCGTCGAGATGGAACTGACTCACCAGCTTGTCCGACCAAGTGACGTGGTTATCGAATTGCAGAATGAGTTCGTCGCGTTGCGCTGTCGTGAAGAAGGCGCGTTTCAGATTCGGCGGCTGGAACGAATCCACATGCCGGTAGTAAAGCTGGTGCTGCATCATCGGATGCAGAAACCGAGCAAACTCGGCGTAGCCCGCGGCGGGGAAGTGGCAGCCGCCGGGCGGCTTGATGCCCAGCGTCGAGATCACGCTCAGGTTCGAAAACAGTTTTGGCAGAGTGCGCTGGACTTCGCGCAGGCGGTTGTCTGAGCCGTTGATGCCCATCGCGCACGACTTCGGCCAAATCTGGAACGCGTAGTAGTGTTGGATGTTGGGGTAGTCCTCTTTCCAACTCGCGGCGAGATCGACGAAGAACTGGCGATAGGTCTCATAGCCGTAGCCGCCGGTCGGGCCGTCGGCACCTTGATCGTTCTCGCCTTGATGCCAGATGACCGCGCGGATGCCGTGAGTCAGCTTGGCTTGTTGCACTCGCCAGAGTTGCCGACCGTAGATCGTGTTGACGTCGGTCGGGTCGGCGTCGTTGCGTTGATGCTGGTCGATGCGCGTGCCGCCGACCGCTCCGTTGATGAGGCAGATCGGGATCTTCTCGCTCTCGACCAATCGTCGGCCGAGTTCCATGCCCCAATAACCGATCTCCGACTTGCCTCCGGGACTGCGCGCTTCCGCGTTGGCCCAGAGCTTCAATCGCGAGCCGTTGGGATCGCCATACGGGTTTGCTCCGAATGTGCGAACCCATTCGCTCGGCACAAGCGGATTCTCTTTGCCGAAATCGGTCGCTACGGCGTTCGATTGGCCGATGATGAGGAACGCATCGCCGCAAACGATGTTCTTCGCGGAGTGCAGCACGGTCTCTTTGTCGCCGGTCTTCGAACCGAACTCGGTGCGGTACTTCACGAGATCAGCGTTCAACTTCACGGAGAGCGAGTACTTCTTGTCAGCCGCCAGCTTGGCCGTTTCGGTCGCGAAGAGTTGATCGTCGGCGAAGACACGCACGAAGACTGAATCCGCCGCTGCGGCGATTGTCCCGGCATAGCTCAGCGTTCCTGAGCGGTCGCCACTCGGGACAGCCGAGCGAGCAATGAACTGGTTGTCTTCTGGTTGCTCGATGTCATTGAGCGGTCGCGACAACCACGGTTCGTTGCTGCGTGATGGGTGTTTCACGGCGATCGTAATCGCCTGGACGACCTTCGCACCGCCGTTGTCGATCGCGGCGGTCACTCGCAGCACGCCGTTGCCTTGAGCCCGCTTGAGGATCAGCTTGCCGGGCACGACTTGCTTGATGACGGCGACATCATCGACGGCCCAATGGAAGTTCAACTGCCCCGCGCCTTTCGCCTGCATCGCGGCGAGGTTGCTGATCTGCGGCACGACTTCGATCGTCTGGCGACCGTCCCAAGTCGCGGGAGCAGCGAGCGTGAAGACGGGTTCCGGGATGTCGTCGCTGATCCTGATCGCGATGTTCTTAAACTTCACTTCGTTGGGGTAAACGGCTTTAACGGTGAGCGTCGTGGGATAGGCTTCCAGCCTGTCATCTTTTGAATCGGAATTGACAGGCTGGAAGCCTATCCCACGTGGCACTCGCCCCGCGTTGAACGTGTAGGCGAACCGATCCGATGCCACGATCGATTCTTGGCCGTCGCGTTTCAAAATCCACAGCACCTTCTGAGCGCCGCCGGCCTTCGCAGTAATGACTGCGCTCTGCCCTTCGGTCACGGCAAGTTGAGCGTGCGAAACGGAGAACTCATTCCCCGGCTGCACTAGCGAACCGGCCAACGATTGGTTTGGCTTTTGATTCTCAAATTGCAGCTTCACCCACTCCGCCGAGCGGACGACTTTCGAGACTCGGACTTCGTCGAGATCGCCGACGAAGTCGTAGTTGTTGTACCAGCCGCCGATCCACAGTCTTGCCGGAGTTCTGATATTGAGCGGCCCGCCTTGCTCGAAGTTGCTGCCGTCGAGCACGCCGTTCACATAGATCTTCGATTCCCCTTCGCAATACGTGTGAACAACGTGCGTCCAATCGCCGAGCGGCAGACGGCTGTCGCTCTCCACGTTTCCGCCCGAGAAGTAGCAATCCATCCGGATGTGCGGCGGGCTGCGATATTGCATGACGACCTTGCCCTGCCCTTGCTCATTGCCCCAAGCAATGAGCGTGGTGTTCGGTCGCTCGGGACGAAACCAGGCTTCGGTGCTGTGAGAACTCGCGCCAGTCGGATAGTTCGGAATCATGTCGCCACCGAAGATGCCTTTGCCGCCGGGCAGATGCCGAGCCGTTCCGATCATCCCCGACGTTATCGTCGTGCCGTTGTCGGTACTCGGCAGCGTGCCGACCTCGTCGCGCACCGGATCGCTCATGTGCCAGACGCTGAGATATCCGTTCGACTCATTGAACACCGCCTTGCCATCGGACTCGCTGGCCGCGTTCGCATTGCCCCAATGCAGTCCGATCTCCTGCCGCGAATTCCCCGTGATCAGCGGCATGCGCACCCAAACGCTCGCGAAGCCCTTCGCGGCATCCCACTCTTCAATCTGAAACACCAGCCGTTCGCCGGTGCTCGACGAGAACCGCAGGTCGCTTCCATTGGGATTCGCTTGAGCGAAGTCGAAGAAGTCTCGATGAAGCCGCACGAGCACGGGGAACTGCTCGATCTTCGCATCAACAGGAAGGTCAGCTCCCTCAGGAGTCGTCAGCAACCACATCGAACCGGAATGCTTCCAGTCCTGATAGTTTGCGTTCACCTTTGTCGTTGCTTGGTCTGCTGATTTGTCTTTGTCCGCAACATCGGACCAAAGCGTCTTCAACAGTGCGAACATCTCCGGATCGTGCTTCGCCAGTTGCTCGCGAGTGAACGGGAAGAAGTCGTTCGTGGAAAAGTAGGCTTCGCTGCACTCGGCGAAGTATTCCATCGGATTCGTCATCGCGTAGGCGCGAACATTCGCCGAGCGACCGTCGCCGAAGCGTTGTTCGACACGCTCGTAGAGGCCCTTTGCTTTGGCTTTCTCGAAAGCGGCTTTGATCTCTTCGTTCCCAAAGTCTTTCGGAAGGACTCGGTCGTGATACGCGTGGGCCAGTTCGTGCAGCGTGAAATTTGGCATCCGCTTCGTCTCACGCTCGAAATCTCGGATGTCCGTGAATTCGACCGCTTTCGCCATCGCGGGATCTCGTTTGTTCTTTCGCAACCAGCCGGCATCCGGGTGATACTCAGCGGTCGGTTGCACGCCGGGATATTCGGGAGAAAACCAGAGCGGCACCTTCTTCAGTTCCGCCACGGCCGACGCGGGAACAACGCGCGTGATCTCTTGAAGATGCGCCGTCAACAGTTCCAAGGCTCGCTCAGTCGCGGCCTTGTCCTTTTCAAACAATTCGTCGCTGATGTGCAAAGTCCAGCCTTCGACCGTTTTGGTTTGCCGGCCGGGAACTTTGGATGGCTCGGCGGAATAGACCAGATTCGCTCCCGCGAGAAAGATCAGGCAGAGACAGGCTATGCAGGGCTTCATGTGATGACTCTGGTAGAAATGATCGGTCATGGAATTTCTATTCTAGCTTCAGCGACCACTTCTCTCTTGGCCCAGAATCGCGTCGAACCGTGAATCCGCGCACAGAACATCCAAAATCTGCGATGCCTCCGCACGTTTCGCAGGTGGAGGTCGCGTTGTTGGAAAGGCTCTTCGACCGTTCGCCGGACGTGGCCTTTTTCGTCAAGGACGCTGAGGGGCGATACGTGGTCGTGAACAAGTCGCTGGTGGCGCGGCACGGATTGAAGAGCAAGTCGCAAGTCATCGGCAAACGCCCGCGTGACATCTGTCCCGGCGACTTTGGGCGGATTCCCACCGAACAGGACGAGAAAGTTCTGCGCACCGGACGTCCGCTGATGGACCACCTCGAAATGCAATGGCATCGACCGCACGAGCCGGTCTGGTGCCTGACGACGAAGCTGCCGATGCTGGATTCCAACGGTGCCGTCGTTGGCTTGATCGGTTACAACTCCTCGCGTTGGCCTACAACCTGGGGAACT
>CAYSHJ010000302.1:0-6176 GCA_964430385.1 uncultured Planctomycetaceae bacterium | reverse complement strand
GGCTGCGTGAACGTCGAACTCAGCCGCCACAGCCACATGGCTCCCGAAGTCCTGCGCGAATCGTATGAGTTTCTGTCGCGGCTGATGTGAACCAACTTGTCTTGTTCCTTGTGCACGCGACTTTGTGGAGCGGCGGAGCTGCTCAACGTAGCCATCACGCTCCGCGTGATGAGCCTTTCAGAATGCGGGTGCAACGCTCCATAAAACGCTGGATGCCATAAGCCAGAAGGCTCATCACGCGGAGCGTGATGGCTACTTTGCGGGCAAAGCCCGCGTTAAGGAGAGGGATCGTGAGAGGCCATCGACTTGCATTCATCGCGGTCATCTTGCTGTTCGCGCACTGCGCTCCGGCCGATGACTTTCCAACCGAATTGGTGAAGTTCCAGCAGCACGGCGTCAAGCCGATCTTCACGGCTCTGGGACAAGGAACTTGGGAGGTCAAGATTCGCGAGCGAGGATTCATCTGGCTCGATCCCGATGCCGACGGCACATCGCCCATGAAGCCGAAATATCACTTGTGGTATACCGGCTACGACGGCACTCGCGAAGGAATCAAGCAACTCGGTTACGCGACCTCTGCGGACGGGATTCAGTGGGCTCGGCATCCACGCAATCCGATCGACCGCGAGCATTGGATCGAGGACATGCTGGTGTTGCGTCACGACGGCGTGTTCCAGATGTTCGCCGAAGGAAAAGACGATCAGGCTCAGCGGCTGATGTCGCGCGACGGCGTGTCCTGGCAACGCGCGGGGCAACTTGATGTCCGCAAGTCCAACGGTTTGCCGATTGAGTCGGGGCCTTATGGCACTCCGACCGCGTGGTTCGAGGACGGCGTGTGGCATCTGTTCTACGAGCGGAGTGATCTTGGCGTCTGGCTGGCGACGTCGCGTGATTTGAAAGTTTTTACGAACGTCAGCGATGAGCCAGTGCTGGGTCCCGGCCAAGGACTCCACGACCGCGATCTGATCGCCATGAATCAAATCATCCGGCACGATGGCCGCTACTTCGCCTATTACCACGGATCGGCCAAAGGCGAAACGCCCTCGTTGTGGACGACGAACATCGCTGTCTCGGACGATCTCCGCAATTGGCGGAAGTACGATGCCAACCCGCTGTTGCCGCGGAAACTCAACCGATCCAGCGGCATCCTGATCCGCGACGGCAAGCAGTTCCGACTCTATACCATGCACCCGGATGTCTGGCTGCATGTCAGCGCGTCAGAGGTCAGCGATCAGAAGTCAGGGAGCAAGACACCGGGAATCGAAACCCGCTGACGAGTGCGTTTCCTGACTTCTGACTTCTGACTTCTGACTTCTGACTTCTGACTTCTGACTTCTGACTTCTGACTTCTGACTTCTGACTTCTCTTTCTGCACCATGTCTTTCGACGTTCTCAACCCCTGGATGTTCGCCGGACTCGCGGCGGCCGCGCTGCCGATCGTGGCGCATCTGTTCAGTCGCAAGAAGTACGACCTCGTGTCGTGGGGCGCGATGCAGTTTCTGGAGCTGGCTCAAGAGACACGCCGCAAGGTTTGGTTGGAAGATCTGTGGTTGCTGCTGCTGCGGATGGCGCTTGTCGCTTGGCTGGTGTTCGCGCTCGCTCGGCCGTGGATTTCGGCGAACTGGCTGGGGGACATCGGGCCGCAGCCGAATCGAGACGTCGTGCTGATTATCGACGGCTCGTACAGCATGGCTTGGGAAGCGACGTCGGTCACGCCGCAGCAAGCGGCGGTGCGGTGGTGCGAGAAGTTTCTCGGCGAGTTGCGTCACGGCGACACCGTCGCGGTGATGGAAGCTCGCGAGCAAGTCCGGCCGCTCATCGAGCCGGCGACACACGACTTCAATCGCGTGCGCGAAGTGCTCAAAGCTCTTCCGCCGCCGAGCAGTTCGGCCAACTTTCCCGATGCGTTGTCGCACGCGGTGAAGCTGCTTAGCCGGACCAGCCACCTGCGCCGCGAGGTTGTATTGCTGACCGACAAGCAAGCTCAGGGCTGGTTCCCGGACGACGCGAATTTGTGGCTGCGGTTGGACGATCTTGCCAAGCAATCGTCGATCAAGCCGAAGCTGTGGGTTATCGACGTATTCGATGCCGCGGACTTGCCAAAGCAACCGACGGAGCGATTGAACTTCCACGTCGAACGCTTGCAACCAACCCGAGAATTGACGGTCCCCGGCTTTCCCGTGCGGTTTCAGACGCGAGTGCGATTCAGTGGCGGTACAACGTCGGTCACTCGACACGTCCACTTTGAGGTCGACGGGCAGCGACTAGCGGAGCGAACTGTTTCGGTATCTCTCGCCCCAAACGGCGAGGCAAACATCGAGTTTGAACATCGTTTCGACGCGGTCGGCTCGCACTTGGTCCGCGTAACGCTCGATGCCGACGACCTGCCGACCGACAACGCCAGTGAAGCGGTCGTCGTCGTGACCGAGGCGTTGCCGGTGCTGATCGTCGATGGCGACCCGCGCGCCGAACCGGTGCAAAGCGAGACGTTCTTCTTGCGAGCTGCTCTGGCCGCCGCGGGCAATGACACTCCGTGGGTCAAACCAACCATACTGAAGTGGTCAGACTGGAACGCGAAGTCGCTCGAACAATTCGCCGTCGTCGTGCTGGCCAATGTTCCGCAACTCACCGATGCTCAACTCGCCGCGCTGACGGAATACGTGCAACGTGGCGGCGGCCTCGGCATCGCGTTGGGCAATCGGGTTGACAAGGACCGTTATGGCGCCGGCCTCTTCCGCTCGGAGACAGGTCTGATCGGAGTCACACTTGCCGAGATCGAATCCGAACCGGCTGAGCGACGCGAAGAGGGAATCGGCATCGCCAACGGGAGTCTTGAGTCTCCGTGGTTGCAACGCTTCCGAGCGGAACGGGGCGCGGCGTTCACGACGGCGCGATTCAGCCGCTGGTGGAAGGTGGATGTGGCAAAGGTTGAGTCGGTGAAGCGTTCCGACGCCCCGCATTCTAACGTGGGCAACCGCCCGCAGCCCAACAGGCTAGCGGGGGGCGTTAGCCCCCCGGTTGTTGCTGAGTCTGTCGAAGTTCCACGAACCGGGGGGCTGACGCCCCCCGCTAGCCAAAAGATGCACGCGGAAAACGCGCAGGTGTCGGACAAAGACTTTAACCCGTTTCCCGGCGGGGAGAGGGGACCGGACAAGCAGATTCCCGGCGGTGAGGCGGAACTGGGCAGTGATGAGATCGAACGCAAGCCGGCGCTCGTGCTGGCGCGGCTGCAAACCGGAGCGCCGTATCTCGTGTCGGGTCAGTTTGGTCGAGGCAGTATCTTGTTGCTGACGGCTCCGCTGGATGCGGATTGGAGCACGCTTCCCGCGAAGCCGGATTACGTCGCCTTCGTTCATGAACTGTTGTTTCAACTGGCCGCTCGTCGAGGCGACCGTAACGTCGCGGTGGGTCAGCCGCTCGTCAGCCCGCTCGCGGCGAATGTCGAGCCGACGGAGTTCGTCTTCGACAGCCCTGACGGCGAACCGCGCGAGGCGCAACTCGGAGGCGACGACACGTCGCGCTTACTGCTGCTCAACGACACGTCGCTGCCGGGCGTGTACGTCTTGCGAAAGAAAGAGCCGAACGGCCCCGCGTCCGCGCGGTCCCCTTTGCCCCAACGGGGAGAGGCGGGGGTGAGAGGCGGTTCGAAGCCGGGCAACGCCGCGCCGGTCAAGCAGCCGGCGTTCGGCCCTGGCCGTGAGTTGTTCGTCGTCAACGCCGATCGAGCCGAATCGAACCTGACGCCGCTGACCGATGAGCAGATCGCGACGCTGGCGGCCGACGACCGCATGCAGTTCGCGCGCGAGCCTCGCGACACTCGCATCGCCGATGCCGAAAACTTGCCGCGTCACGAACTATGGCAGTTGCTGTTCTTGGCGTTCCTCGGCTTGCTGGTGTTCGAGGTTCTGCTGACTCGCCGTTTGGTTCGAGGCGGACACGTCGCTGCTGAGCCGCGGTGATCTGGGAATTCGCGGAATTCTTGGCCGACCAATTTGGCGGTCTGCACACGCAACCGAGTTTGGCGGACACATTGCTCGATTTGCTGATGGGACGGGTTGGCGGTATCGCTTGGCTGCTGCTGCAAATCAAACGGTGGCCTTGAGCATTACGACGTCATAGCGGGTGGCATTCATCCTACCCTTCCGCGACGTTCACGTAGACTTTCAGAGCGTTCTTGTCCTCGACGAGCAGTCGCATCATCTCGGCGTAGTTGCCGAGACCATTGACGGGGGTCGTGAGAATTCTATGGACGACGCCAGGATAGAAGATCTCGCATTGAGCGAGATCACTGATTCCCGACTCGAAGTGTCGGAAGTTGGCGTTGACCGAGCCGAGCAGCAGCTTGTTGCCCAGCACCCAATTGATGTTGATGTTGTCGGAGGGAACTTCGATCTTGCGTTGTCCGCCGGTGATGCTGGTCCAGACGATCGCGCCGTTGTGGCCCAGGACGCTCATGGCTTCAAAGGCGATGGCGCTGTTGCCGGTGGCTTCGATGATCAGGTCGGGCTTTCCGGTGTGTGTGGAGAGTTCGGTCAGCGTCATGTCTTGCGTGCTGATGTACTTCGCACCGAAGCTTTCGGCGATCTCGGCCTTGAGGTTCGGTTTGGCTCCGCGCGCGACCGTGTAAACCTCCAGGCCGCGGAGACGTAGGATCAACGTCGCCAGCAGGCCGATCTGACCGGCTCCGGTCACGTAGGCCAGTTTGGGTTCCCACACTTGCAGTCGCTTTTGAGCTTCAAAGGCTTGCTGCACGGCTTTCGCGGCGCAGCTCATCGGTTCGGCCAGCACGTGCAGATGTTTCAACGCTTTTGGAATGCGGACCACGAACTCGGCGTCGTCGACGTAGTACTCGGTCAAGAAGCCGTGCAACAGGTTGATGCCGCGTTCGTAGTACGTTTCCTCGCTGGTGATGTCCGAGCGGCCAATGCGGTCGAAGATCGAATTCCCCGGCCGCCGCACCGTGCAAGTGACGTAATCGCCCGGCTGCACATGCCGCACGTTGGGGCCGACTGTTTCGACGACGCCGAACGACTCATGGCCGAGAACGAGAAAGTCGTAACCCGGCGGCGGGTTGCCATACAGGCCCTCGTTGATCTCGCGATCGGTCGCGTCGACGCCGACCTTCAGCACGCGGACAAGCACTCCGCGGCCGTTGGGGACATCCTCAACTCGTGGTTTGGGGAGTTCGGCCAAATGAACACTGTTTGGTTTCCGTGGCTTGACGGCGATCGATTTCATGGGTTCTGACTCGCAGTGGCATGGCTGAGAGCTCAATTTCTTTCAGAAACGGGGCCAGATTGTACCCAACGGATTTTCGATTTGCGATTGCCGATCCGCTCGTTCCCAAGCTGCGCTGCGCGCGGCTGTAACGGAAATCAGACCGACGCTAACCGAATGCCATGCCAGACGTGAAGCAGAGCTTCAGGGACCACGTTCCCAAGCGGAGCTTGGGAACGAGCAATTTGCGATTTCCACCTATGCGCGCGGCGCGCCGCCTATCTTGCTGCGAGAACGGGAATCGAGATACGCGCCCAAGGCTCGATCGTACGGGGTGGTCGTCAGTAGCTTGAAGTAATCCACGCCGAGTCCTCCGCAGCCGATAGAAAGTTCGCGGCAGAAGCGGTGATAGTTTTCAAGGTAATGCTTCCGCAAGCGATGCGGGTCGACGAGCACTCGATGAGCGGCACGTTCCAGATTGCGGAACTGCGTCGGCCGCGTGAACGGAAAGTCTTCCTCTTCGGGAGCGACGACGTGCAGCAACACGACTTCATGCCGCGAGTGCCGAAATTCCTTGAGCGCGGCCAGCAGCTTGTCGACCGAGTCGAAAAAATCGCTGAGCACAAACACCAGACTTCGGCGTTTTAGCGTCGGCACGATGCCGACCAGCACTTCCGCAAGACTCGTCTCGCCGCCGGGTTGCCGTTCTTCGAGCATCTCCGCGATCCGTTCGAAGCTGTGAGCGGCCGTGGCCGGATCGGTGCGGTCGCGAACTTCGGTGTCAAACGTGATCAGCCCAACCGCGTCGCGCTGCGACAGCAACAAATAACACAATGCGGCCGCGACTTGCCGAGCATAGGCCCACTTGCTGAGCGATTTGCCGGCATAGGCCATGCTGCCCGAGGCATCGACCAGCAGGTACGCCCGCAGGTTGGTTTCGTCCTCGAACTCTTTGATGT
>CAYSHJ010000301.1:0-3173 GCA_964430385.1 uncultured Planctomycetaceae bacterium | reverse complement strand
GCAGGACTCGATCGAAGTCGAAGAATCGTCGTTCCGGTATCCCGGGCCGAAGCCGCAGACTCGTGAATCGGGCGTCTTGATGTTGGCCGACGCCGTCGAAAGCGCCAGCCGCACCCTCAGTGATCCGACCTCGAAACGGATTGAAAGCCTCGTGCGAGCCATCACGATGGACAAACTCCTCGACGGCCAATTCGAGGAAAGCCGGCTCACACTCAGTGAGATCAATCTCATTCAAGACTCGCTGACCAAGTCGCTGATCAGCATCTTCCACACCCGTATCAAGTACCCCGAACAACGCGCCGGCTAAGCGAGGTCTCTTCACGCATGCCGTCCCATCTCAGTCGCACCAAGCATTTCCAAGTCGACATTGACGACTCGCAAAACGTGCTCAAGGTCGATCACCAGCATGTCCAAGATGTCGTGCGACAAACGCTCGCTGCCGAGCACTGCGAGTCGGCGACGATTAGTGTAGCGCTCGTCGACAATGAGACGATTCACGATCTCAATCGCCGCTATTTGCAGCACGATTACGAGACGGACGTGCTCAGTTTTTTGCTCGACAGCGAATTGGCCGACCTGTCGCTGTTGCCGATTCCGCCCGACGCTCCGCGCGGCACGGGTAAACGGCTCGACGGCGAGATCATCGTCAGCGTCGAGATGGCTGGTCAGACCGCCGAGAAATACCGCTGGCGACCAGAAGACGAGCTGACCTTGTACGTCGTGCATGGCCTGCTGCACCTGTGTGGCTACGATGACCTCGCTAAAGTCGAACGCCGCCGCATGCGACAACGCGAGCATGAGGTGTTGCAACTCTGGAACCTGACGCCGCATTATGCCGACGAATAGGGTGGGCGCGGCGTGCGTGCAATTGGTTCCCTCTCCCCCGCCGCGGGGGAGAGGGTTAGGGTGAGGGGGCCGAGCGGTCAGTCGATGCTCGAAGCCAGCCCCCTCACCCCGGCCCTCTCCCCCGATGCGGGGGAGAGGGAGCGAGATTGCGGGCGAAGCCCGCGTTAAGGAAGCAAATGCCATGCGCGATAATGTCTCGCGTTCGAACGCTGATTCTCTGCCACCGATCGACCCGCCATTCCGGCGACAGACTCTGCCGGGAGCCACTCAGGATTCGATCGTTCCTCCGCCCGATGCCGCGCCGCCGCAAATGTATGTCATCTGTTATTCAGCCACTGAATTGCACGAAGAAAGGCTGACCGATCTCGCCAAGCTGACGGAGCTGCGTGAACGCTGGCCGGTCACTTGGCTGAATGTGGATGGACTGGGAGACGCGCATTTGCTCGAACAACTCGCTCATCATTTCGGCATTCACCCCTTGGCGATGGAGGATGTCGTGCATGTGCATCAACGGCCGAAAGTCGAGGACTATGGAGACCACTTGTTCATCGTGACTCGCATGATCGAAGCAGCGAGTCCGCTGCGAACGGATCAAATCAGCTTATTCTTGGGGAAGACCTTTTTGCTGTCGATTCAGCAGCGTCCGGGTGATTGCCTCGACCCGTTGCGGGAACGTCTCCGCAAGAAGGCGGGCCGCATTCGGCAGCTTGGGCCAGATCACTTGGCCTACGCCATGCTCGACGCGACGCTGGATGCCTACTTTCCGCTGGTCGAGAAATATGGCGACCGACTGGAACAACTCGACGACGCAGTGACGCATGCGCCGTCGCCGCGAATCGTCTCGGAACTGCATCGGCTCCGTACAAATTTGCTGCAAGTCCGCAAGATGATGTGGGCGCAACGAGACGCACTGCACGAGCTGATTCGGGACGACTTTCCGTTCGTGTCGGATGAAACGCGGATTTACCTGCGCGACTGTGTCGACCACACGGCGCAAATTCTGGATGTCGTCGAGACCTATCGCGAGATGTGCGCCGACTTGCGTGATTACTACCTTTCGCGAATCAGCCACAAGACCAACAACGTCATGAAAGTGCTGACAATCATCTCGACGATCTTTCTGCCGTTGAGCTTCATCGCCGGTGTGTACGGCATGAACTTCGATCCGGACAAACCGCTCAACATGCCGGAGCTGCGCTGGGACTACGGATACCCGTTCGCGCTCGGCTTGATGACCGCGACCGCGGTCGGCCTGCTGGTCTTCATGTACCGGCGCGGTTGGCTGAGGTCGTAGGGTCGGCGATATCCCCTGACGATTGGCCACAAACTCCGTTCCGTCATCCAACCGTCTTCTTGGGCATATCCGGTGGAGCCTGTGAAATCGCCAAGGTTTGGAAAATCCTTCCAATTTGGGGAAGCGGCGCCGGTCGTTGAAAACTTCGACTCGGAGTCTATCCACAGACCACCCTCATCTCAAATGCGACCGATTCTTGGGCGAAGGCGGCCGGGTGTTGCTTTCGCGCGATGTCCACCGCGCGGTTATTCCACGCACGGCCATCCGTGAGACATTCTGGCGAGCGTGGCGGCGTCAGCCCCCCGGTGGATTCGCCGCAAGACCGGGGGGCTGACGCCGCCCCGCTCGCCTGTCTCATTTGACGCCGCGTGCGGTATCGATTCGAAAATTCTTCCTCGCTTAAAGACAGACCATGACGACGCTTTCCCCGATCCGTTCCAAAACCGTTGCCGCGTTGAAATCCCCATCGGCTCACGTCGACCCAAACGACGCTCCGGTTGCCTTCGTCAACGGTACGACGATCGGCAACGTCAGGCAGTCGAAGATCCTGATGATCGACGACGAGAGTGACAGCGTTAACTTCGTACAGCGTGAGCTGTCGTTCGAGGGATTCAAGGATCTCGTCTCTACGAACGACGGCGCTCAAGCACTCAGGATTCTTGGCGAGGTTCAACCGGATCTGGTCTTGCTGGATGTGGCGATGCCGAACGTGGATGGTCTGGAGATTCTGGCGTGCATCCGTGCCGATTCGCGCTTCGCCTTGCTGCCCGTGCTGGTGTTGACGGCATCGTGCGATCTGGTGACCAAGCGTCGAGCTTTGGAACTGGGCGCCACCGACTTCTTGCCCAAGCCTGTCGACTCGAACGACCTCATTCCGCGAGTCCGTAACGCACTGGTCGCGAAGGCGTACCACGATCGCTTGACGAGCTACACCGATGACCTCGAGCGGCAAGTCCGTCGCCGCACGGCCGAGCTGACGGCGTCACGTGGCGAGATCGTCCACTGTCTGGCTCGCGCCGCTGAATTCCGCGAC
>CAYSHJ010000300.1:0-3980 GCA_964430385.1 uncultured Planctomycetaceae bacterium | reverse complement strand
GTTCGTGCTGGCGAGTCAGCAACGGAACCGGCGCCGCGTACTCATCGAGCAACTGATCCTGCTGTTGCTGCGAATCTTGATCGTGCTCGGCATCATGATGCTGATTGCGCGGTTGATACTTGATCCGAGTCAATTGTCGGTGTTTCGCGGGGCACGAGCGCATCACATGGTCTTGCTGGACGACAGCGGCTCGATGCGCGATCGGCTGGGGGACACGACGGCGTTTGGCGAGGCGGTTTCGATCGTGAAGAAGCTCGTGGCCGAGGGGACGCGGCGGCCGGAGACGCAGATTTTTTCGCTGGTCTTGCTGTCGAACCCAGAACAGCCGGTGTTCTCGCAGCGGGATGTGACCGAGTCGCTGCTGGCTGAACTCGACACGAAGCTGGAGAACCTCAAGCCGTCGCACCAAGCGTTGTCGCTGGTCAATGGGCTGAATGCGGCGCGGACACACTTCGGTGACAAAGAGGAACTTGGCTCGATGAAGAGCCTGCATGTGCTCTCGGATTTCCGGCAACGGGACTGGCAGGATCAGAAGGCGCTGTCGAGCGCGGCCGAGTCGCTGGAAGCGGCGGGTGTGACGCTGAACTTCGTCAAGACGGTCGAGCAGCGACACGCCAACTTGGCGGTCACCGATCTGTCTGGCGATCTGCAAGTCGCGGCAGCGGGAGTTCCGGTACGGCTGCGAGTCACCGTCAAAAACTTTGGCGAACAGGCCGCTCCAGAAGTAAGGCTGGCGGTCCATCAAGACGGTCAGAAGCTGCCGCTGACTCTGACGTTCGACAAGATCGAAGCGGGCGAGTCGGTCGAGCGGGAGTTCGATCTCGTGTTCGACTTGCCGAAGAAGCACGACGTGCGCGTCAGTCTTGAAGGGGATTCGCTGTCGGAGGACAACCAGCGCTTACTGGCGCTGGAGGCTTCGGCGGTTCACAAAGTGCTGATTGTCGACGGCGATCCGTCGGGCGATGAAGGCTCGTATGTCGTCGACGCCCTTGCGGCCGATCCGCGGATCACCGGCTTTGCACCGCAAATTGAAACGGTCGATTACTTGCGTCGCCGGCCGATCGACGAGTTTCAAGCGATCTACTTGCTCAACGTGTCCGACCTGCCGGCCGACGCACTTGACCCGCTGGAAAAATACGTCGCGGCCGGAGGCGGCTTGGCGTGGTTCGTCGGTGGCAGTGTTAAGCCGACGTTCTACAACGAGTCGCTCTTCAAACAGGGCAAGGGTCTGTTTCCTGTCCCGCTAGATGCCGCGCCGCGCGATCTGCCGATCGTCGAGGACTCCGGCCCCGACCTGGTGCTTGCGTCGCATCCGATCTTTCGGGTCTTTGAAGGGCAGGAGAATCCGTATCTCGACGTGACCCGCGTCTCGAAATTCTTTCCGGCCGCGGCTAGTTGGAACCGGGATGATCAGGTTCGCGGCGACGATGTGCAGACGATTGCATTACTCCGCAACAAGCAGCCACTGATGTTTCACCACCGCTTTGGCAAAGGGAACGTCATCACCTGCCTAACAACCTGCGGTCCGACCTGGAACAACTGGTCGTTATACGCCAGCTACGTCGTCTTACAGTTGGAGCTGCAAAAGCACATCGCCCGCAGCGACCGGCAGCTCGAACGCCGACTCGCTGGCGAGCCGATCGAGTTGTCACTGGCCCCCAGCGAGTTCACCGACACGATCGAGATCGTCGCTCCCGATCCCTCCGGCGAACGAGTGATTCGATTGCAAGCAGCGCCCGATGGTGGAGTTCCGAAACCCGAAGCCCGAAGTCCGACTGATCAGACCTCACCCTCAGCCCTCAGCTCGCAGCCCGCAAGCCTACGCCTGACCGCGACATTCCGCGACACCGACCTCCCCGGAATCTATCGAGTCCGCTTATTGGACCTCAACCAAGTCCCGTTCGAGCGTTGGATCACCTACAACTTCCCGGCGGAGGAAAGTGACCTCGCCTTGGCGAGCAACGAATTCATCCAGAAACAACTCGGTGACAAAATTCGTGTCTCGATCCAAGAACCGGGCGAGTTCGCCTGGATCGCCGGCCGAGACATCGGCCACGAAGTTCGCGATATGCTGCTGATGCTCCTCGTAGCCATCCTGATCGCCGAACAATTCCTGGCGTTTCGATTGAGCTATCACCCGGCGACCCCTCCCACGCGAGCGGCATGACGGCGATTCGGTCGGTCTACGGATCGAAGATCGCTTTTCGTCCTACATTTTCCGGTGCCCCATTTCGCGGTCGTGCTTGCCCGGTCCCCTGCCCGGCGGTGACAATCCGCTCGGCGGGAGGCATTCATGAGCGACCCACGATTTCGCGTACGAGTGACCAAGGATCATTTGGTTTTCAGCGCGGCGCACTTCATCACGTTCAACGGCAACATCTGCGAGCGGTTGCACGGCCACAATTGGCGGACGGCCGTTGAGCTGTCCGGACCGCTCGACGAGAACCGCTACGTCTTTGATTTCATCGCGCTGCGCGATGCGTTGCAAAAAATCGTCAACGAACTGGACCATCGCGTTCTGTTGCCGACGCAACACCAACAGATTCGCTTGCAAGCCGAAGAACGCGAGGTGACGGCGACGTTTGAAGGTCGTCGCTGGGTGTTTCCTCGCGAGGATTGCGTGCTGCTGCCGGTCGAAAACACGACCGCCGAGGAGATCGCCGCCTGGATTGGCGGCCGTTTGCGCGACGTCGTGAAGCCGGCGTCGGGATCGAAGATCGAAACGATTCAAGTCGAGGTCGAAGAAAACTTCGGGCAGTGGGCGATCTGCAAATTGCCCGTATTGCAAATTGCAAAATGAGAATTGCAAGAATCGGCTTGATACGGCAGGAGTGGTTTGCCAATTCGCAATTTGCAATGCGTGCGGCTCGGCCGCGTTACGGGAAGGGTGACGAGCCACCACAGACCGCTTGTCCAAATTCATCGGAGGAACTTCGCATGACTCTGTCGCGCCGGTTGAAGAGATTTCTGGTCGTGCTCGCGTTGTTGTGCTCAGGTATTGCGAACGCTCAGTTCGGTGGGGGCGGTTTTGGCGGCGGTGGTCAGGGTGGCGGTGGCCAAGGTGGCGGTGGACAGGGTGGCGGTGGACAGGGTGGCCAAGGCCAAGGTGGTTTTCAGGCAGCCGGCGGCATTGTGATTGATGGCGATGGCGTGTTGTCGGCTCCCAAAGCCAAAGTCATCGCGCCGGACGTCGCCAAGAAACGCATGCAGGAGCTGGCCAAGGAATATCTGTCCGAGGATGTGCAACGCAGCAGTGCGTTGCGGAAGGTGTCGCTCAAGCGTCTGGAGAAAGTGTGCGCGGACATCGTGGAACAGAAGTCAGCGATTCCGGCCGAAGTGCAGTATCTGGCCGGTTTGCAGCGGATTGATTTCGTGTTCGTGTTTCCCGAGACGAACGACTTGGTGATCGCTGGTCCGGCGGAACCGTTTGCTCCCGATACGACGGGTCGAGCGATCGGGCTGTCGAGCGGCCGTCCCGCGTTGCGGCTGGACGATTTTTTGGTCGCGTTGCGGACAGCTCAAACGACGTCGCAGTGGGGTTGCTCGATCGACCCAGTCCCGGAACGGCTGACGGAGTTGCAGCAGTACATTCAGAAGAACGTCAAGCCCGGCTCGCAGGGGCAAGCTCAGCAGCGGCTGCATCAGATGCAAAAGATCCTCGGCAACCACGAAGTCAAAGTCTGGGGCGTGCCCGACGACACGCATTTCGCTCACGTGCTGGTCGAGGCGGACTACCACATGAAGCTCATCGCAATTGACTTGGTGCAACCGCCTGTTTCCGGGCTAAAGAGTCATCTCGATTTGATTCAGCCTGGCAGCAACAGTATGCAACGCTGGTGGTTCATGCCGTTGTACGAGGCGTTTCGCAGCAGCGGCGACGGATTGGCCTTTCAGTTCTCGGGCCAGCGCTGTCAGTTGATGTCTCAAGAGGAGTTCGTCGACGCCAACGGCAAGCGATCCGACGCGGCGTTCACGCAGTT
>CAYSHJ010000299.1:0-2000 GCA_964430385.1 uncultured Planctomycetaceae bacterium | reverse complement strand
CCCGATCGAGGCCGCGCTGCTCGGCCGCCGCATCGCGCCGGGACTGCACCGCTCGTTCGCGGCCGAAGAGTGGCCAAGCATTTCTCGCGACGTTTGGCAGCAAGCCCGCACCGAGGCTCGCGATGTCATCCGTCCCCAGCTCGACGCACCGATCGTCGGCAGCGATCTGGATACTCACGCCGTGAAGCTCGCCAAGCATCACGCGATGGCGGCCGGTGTCGCGGCGGACATTCGCTTCGAGCATCGCGACTTCGCGCAAGTCGCCGGATCCGACCTGTTGCCTTACGGCTGCTTGATCGCCAATCCGCCGTATGGCGAGCGGCTTGGTGAACTCGCGGACGTCGAAGCTCTCTACCAGCGATTGGGAATGTTCTGTAACCGGCTCGAGGCGTGGTCGGTCTACGTGCTGACCTCGCACCAAGAGTTCGAGCGTCTTTTCGGTCTGCGTAGCGCTCGCCGCCGCAAGCTATTCAACGGCCGCATCGAATGCACCTACTACCAATTCCCCAGCGCGAAGCCGCCGCTGACTCACCTGCCGTGAAGTCCCGCCGACGGCTCAGACACGCGACTCCAGCCATTCTTGCCACGCAGGCAAACCGCGGATTGGTGATTGGCACATGCCTCGTTGGCACACGAACACAGCAAGTTCATGACCCTGTGAAGACTTGCCCGCGAGCAGGTCGTGCAGCGCGGGCGGTAGCGAGGCATCGGAAATGTCGCCGGGCCGAACGGCCACCACCTTGTTGGGCCAGAAGCAGCGGAACAGTTCGGCCAGCGCGCGGTCGCCAGTCGCGGAACCACCGACAAGACGATGGTTCGCCACGGCGCGACTCGCTTCTCCAACCCGATCGCACAGCACGATCTCGTGAGTCGGACCAAGCACGAAGTCGAGTGCGATCAGCGATTGGCCGCTGGCCAACGCCGATTTTTCGAGTTGGCCGGACATCGCTTCCAGCGTCGCGTACGCCTTGCCGAGCCACTGAGCTTTGCCGCACAGCGTGCCCAGCCGAGCGAGTGCAGACGCCGCCATACCGTTACCGGACGGAGTCGCGTTGTCTTGCGTGTCTTTCTGGCGGACGATCAGCCGCTCGTGGTCGATCGCCGTGAAAAAGAAACCGCCGCCTTGAGGGTCTTCAAAACGAGAGACCATTTGCTCGGCCAGTTCGCTGGCCGCGGCGAGGTACTTCACGTCGAAGGTTGCTTGGTACAGATCGACCAAACCGTCGATGAGGCAGGCGTAATCGTCGAGGTACGCGGTGAAGCGAGCTTTGCCGTCGTTGAACGAGTGCAGCAAGCGGCCATCGGCGTCGTGCATCGATTGCAAAATGAAGTCGGCCGCCGCGCACGCCGCGTCGGCGTAGCGCGGCTCGTCCAAAATTTGCGCCGCCTGCGACATCGCGGCGATCATCAGGCCATTCCACGACACGAGCACTTTGTCGTCGCGCCCCGGAACCACGCGACGCGACCGAACGTCAAATAGCTTCTGACGGCAACGAGCCAACACGACGGCGAGTTCTTGCGGTTCGACCTGCAACACCTTCGCGGCCTGCTCGTGCGGCTTCGGACGGTTCAGGATGTTGTGCTCTTCCCAGTTGCCCCGCGGAGTCACGTCGTAGGCATAGCAGAACAGCCGGCCATCTTCGGGACCGAGCACCGCGAGTACTTCGTCTTCCGACCACACGAAGAATTTGCCTTCCTCGCCTTCGCTGTCGGCATCCTGAGTGCTGTAGAAACCACCCAGCCCAGACCCGGTAGCGCCGGCCCTTGTGGCCGTTTGCGTTCCGCCCGCGTCGGTCGTCACACTGGCCACATTTGAACCGGCCACGAGGGCCAGGGCGACAGCGCCGGTTTGCATCGCAGCGCCGGTTTGCATCGCAGCGCCGGTTTGCGTCATTTCGCGCAGCACGTAGTCAAGTGTCTCGCGAGCCACGCGGGCATAATCGACGTTGTTCGTTGCCTGAAACGCTTCGAGATACGTCTGAGCCAGCAACGCGTTGTCG
>CAYSHJ010000298.1:0-2037 GCA_964430385.1 uncultured Planctomycetaceae bacterium | reverse complement strand
CAGCACGCCGATGAACCCCAGCAGGGACCCGTAGGAGATGATCCCGCCGCTGGCGTAAACCGCAGCCACACCTCCGACCATCGACAACGGCAACATCAGCAGCACCAGAATCGCCACGCTCCAGCTATTGCAGGCGACCTGCAGCACCAAGAAGATCCCAATTAATCCCGCAATCGCGTAAGCCAGCACACGTTCCTGGTTGGCCAACCGCTCGGCCGGCGCACCGAGCATTTCGGCCCGGTATTCCAACGGGAACTGAATCTGCTGCAACACCTTCTTGACGTCCGCCGCAACCGCTCCCAGGTCACGACCGGTCACGTCTGCAGTTACGTCGATGTAACGCGCCACAGCCTCGCGGTTGATAATTGTTGGTCCCTGGCTGAGTCGTACGTCGGCCAGATCCTTGAGAGGCACGGGACTTTCATCGGGAATCTCGATCAACAGGTTCTTCACGCTCTCCACATCCGTGCGGATTGCGGGCTTGCCCCACACGACGACCTGAAAGACCTTCTGTTCGTCGAAGAGTTGTCCGACTTCGATGCCCGACAACAGAATGGCCGCCGTTCGTCGAACGTCGCCCGGTTTGATGTGGTGCGCCGTGCACTTGTTCAAGTCGGGCTCGATTTCGATGCGTGGCTGCATCGGCGGAGCGTCGACTTTGAGGTTGCTAATGCCGTTCGTCGTTTTCAGTTTCGAGACGACATCCGTCGCCAATTCTTCGATCTTCTTGAGGTCTTCACCATACACCCGGACGACCAGGCCGCGATCTTCACCGGCCACTTGCTCGCCAATGCGGTCGGCAAGGTAGGTATGGACATCGCGCTCGACGAGTTCGGCCGGGGCACTGTTGACGACGTTACGGATCGCCGCCATGGTCGCGACATGGTCGGCGGCCGGATCGAGACTGGCCCAGACCTCAGCGGAATTGACGTCCGCGACGGTATCCGATGCCACCGCCCGACCGAGATGGGCGCCGACGGTCTTCACGCCGGCGACGCTGCGAAGTTTTTTCCCCATATCCGCGACCAGTCCGCTCATCGCCGGATGCGAAGTGCCTGGCTTGGCATCGAGACTAATCACCACTTCGGTTTCTTTGAACGACGGGTACAGCGCTTCCTGCCGCACGTTCGGAACGATCACAGCCGCAGCCACGACCAGGGCCGCCACAACACTGAACGCCAACTTGGGACGGTTCAGGAGCGGAGTCACCATCCCCTCGTAGGCCCGTCGAACGGAACCCGCGATCGCAGGCTCATCGACGCGAAGCTGTTCACGTTTAAACAACAACAGCGAAAAGGTCGGTGTGACGGTGAGTCCCACCAGCAAGCTGGCAGCGACCGCCAAAACGTAGGCATAACCGGCGGGTTGCAGGAACGCTCCGGAAACCCCCTGCAGGAAGAAGACCGGAACCAGCGCCAGGAGTACGATCAGCGTGGAGTACAGCAAGACGCTGCGCATCTCCACCATGGCTTCGCGAATCACCCACAAGACCGATTCCGCACTGCCACGCTCACGATGCTGCCGCAGACGGCGCATAATATTGTGGACGTCGACGACCGCGTCGTCGATGATCGCGACCACGCCGAGCAACAGGCCGGCTATGATCAAGAAGTTGACTTGGACGCCGAGCACGTACAGCACCAGCCCGGTGGTCAACAGCGACGACAAAATCGCAACCACGCCGATGAGGGCGCTGCGCCAGCTTCCCAGCAGCACCAGCAGCGCCGCGACGATCAGCGCGGCGGAGATCAGCAGTTTGGATGTCATGTTCCCCATGGCCGTTTCGATGTAGGTCGCCGGGCGGAACAGGGAGGGATCCATCTTCATGCCTTCCACCGCCGGAGCCAAGGCTTGCAGCGCGGCTTCGACCTTCTTCGTCACGTTCAAGGTGTTCGCCCAGGGGAATTTCTCGACGACCAACATCAACGCTGGGGCGTCGTCCACGATTGCGTCGCCAATCAACGGCTGATGGTCTTCGACAACCTCGGCCACGTCTTTCAATTGCTTGCCGGTTCCCGCGATCGCAATTTCGGCAAG
>CAYSHJ010000297.1:0-5989 GCA_964430385.1 uncultured Planctomycetaceae bacterium | reverse complement strand
CGGCTGACGCACTGGCCAAGCCGCCGGAAGTCAAAGTCGAACATGAACTGGTCGTCAACCTCGGCTACAAACGGAGCAAAGACGGTCGCAAGATCGATCCGCAACCGTTTGTCTTCCTGCCCGGGGAGGAACTGCGCGTCCCTGATTATCGCCCAAGGCTCCAGCAAGAGGCCCGCATCTATCAGGCGCGAGGGACCGAACCCAAAGACATCACCGTGACCATCCGCGCCGACAGCGATATCCCCACCGGCCGAGTACAGGAATTCATCAAAATGGCGCAGGAGCTGAAGTTCGAAAAATTCGCGTTGAAAGCCAAACAAAACAAGGATTGAGCCTCCGTGCGGGCAGCAAAGTCCTCGATTAGCAACTGCGACACCAGCCAGACGTCCCAGCGAAGGGCACAGGCTGCCGCTCTGCGCCGACGCGCGGGGCAAAAGTGAAACCGTGAAATTCAAACAGCCTGAACCCGCCAGCCTGCAGCAACAAACGACGCCGATGATCGACGTCACGTTTCAATTGCTGACGTTCTTCATGATGACGTTGAAGATTTCGTCCCCAGAAGGCGACTTCAACATCAACATGCCGCCAGCCACGCAAGGTTCGAAGGCGGTCGATCAACTCTTTCCCGACATCAAGGTGCGCCTGATCGCGACTCCTGATGGCAGCTTGGCTCAATTGCGGTTGGGCGAACGCAACATGGGGAACGATGAGTTTGCCTTTCAGCGGCTCAACAATGAGATTTTGAAATTGATCGGCACGCCCGGCGCGGCGCGTTCGAAAGACATGGAGGTCGAAATTGACGCCGACTTCAACTTGCACTTCGAGAACGTCGTGAAAACGATCGGCGCCTGCACCGGCCGGTTGAGCAAAGATGGTCGAACCGTCGTGCGGTACATCGAAAAGATCAAGTTCGCTCCGCCGAAGCGCGATCCGGATGCGTGAAATTGGAGTTCCGCCTTCAGGCGGTTTGTGGCCGTCGTCCAGACGTATCGCCGCCGGGAGGCGGAACACCAACACGGAAGCCAACTGACGTGACAGACCACGATCGCCCGACGTCGGTTCGCTACGGAGTCCTGTTCGGCCTGTGTTCGTTGGCGTCGATCGCGTATCTCGCCCGCAGCGGTTGGGGGGTCGTCGCGGCCGACCAGCAGATCGGGCGGGAGCTTGGCTGCTCGGACCAGCAACTCGCCAGCGCGATGTCGGCATTTTATTTGGCGTACGCTCTTGGTCAGCTTCCGTGTAGTTGGCTGGGTCGGTATTGGGGCAGTCGTGTTGCTCTGCCAGTGTTCGTGTTGGTGCTGTCGGTCTGCTCGGCGGTTGTGGGTTGGATCCCCAGTTGGTTGGGCGTGTTCGCGGCGTGGACGCTGTTGGGTCTCGCACAGGCGGGAATATTTCCAACGGCGGCGCAGTCGATCAAGCACTGGTTCCCCACGACGCGCATCGGCCTGGCGAGCGGCCTGCTCGCCAGTTGCATGTCGGTGGGTGCAGCGATCGGAGCCGTCGCCAGCGGTTGGTTGGTCGAGCACTCCGGCTGGCGGAGTGTATTCCTAATCTTCGCGTTGCCGGGACTGGCTTGGGCCGCGGCCTTTTGGTTTTGGTTTCGAGAGACTCCCGAAGTACATGCCGCCGTCAACGCTCGCGAGCGTGAACTGATTCGCGGCGAGCCGTGGCGGACGCAGCCTGCGTCCGCAACTGCTGCTGCTGCCGATGCCGACACGGGCAGCGTCGGGCACGAGCGTATCCCTTGGTTGGCATGGCTCGGCAGCGTGACCTTGTGGCTGATTTGCAGTCAGCAGTTCTTTCGAGCGGCTGGACAAGTCTTCTTCAACACATGGTTCCCGAAGTATCTGAAAGAAGTCCATTTGGTCACGTCGGCCAGTTCCGGCTATTTGTCGAGCCTGCCGCAAATCGCCTTGATCGTGGGATGCGCGCTTGGAGGATTTGTCTCCGATTGGCTGTTCATTCGCACGGGCAGCCGGCGAATCAGTTGGCAAGCCTTTTCAGTGTCGTGCTTGCTGGTGTGTTCACTGTTGATCGGTGTGGCGTTTTGGGCCCACTCGGCACTTGCCGCGACGTGGCTGATCGCGGCGGGCACATTTTTCGCGGCAATGGCCGGGCCGAACTCGTACTCGATCACGATCTCGAAGGCCGGCGTTCACATACCGATTGTTTTCGCCATCATGAACATGGCCGGCAACTTGGGAGCCTCCGCGTCACCGATCGCGGCGGAACGGTTCCAAAATTGGACCGGTGGCTGGCACAGCGTGCCGTTTCTGTTCGCGGGCATTTATGTCGCTGCAGCCGCGTGCTGGATGCTGCTCAGTCCCGATCGGCCGCTGCTGGATCGCACCGAGCATTGAGCATTGAGCACTCGGCATCGGAGACTCTTTCTTCGCAAGGCCCACCACGATGCCCAGTGAGACAAGGTTGATGACCAGGTTGCTGCCGCCGTAGCTCAGCAACGGGTGCGAGATGCCCTTCGTCGGCAGCATCGACGTCACGACGGCGACGTTGATCGCGGCTTGCAGAACCATTTGGCTCAGCAACGTGACGCCGACGAGAAACGCGAAGCTGCGTCGGTCGTGATCGCGAAACAGGCCCAAGCCGGTCACGAAGAACCCGGTCCATAACGCGACCAATCCCAGCGTGCCAATCAGGCCCAACTCTTCGCCGACCACCGCGAAGACGAAGTCGGTATTCGCTTCCGGCAAAAAGCCGAGCTTCTGCCAACCTTTGCCCAGACCGACCCCCATCAGGCCGCCCGATCCTAACGACAACAATGACTGTTGGACGTGGTATGACGCACGATCGACGTCAGACCACGTGGCCACGAAGTCGCTGATTCTCTGCCACTGATACGGCTTGAGAGTGAAAGCCACTCCCAGGGCCGGAACGAGTCCCCAGCTGAAATTGCGAATCGGCCAACCTCCCAAGAACAACAACAGACCGCTCGACATCGTCAGAAACACGGCCGTTCCCAAGTCCGGTTGCAACAGCACCAGCGGCAGCGTCACCGCGATTGGCACAACGAACGGGATCGTTCCTACCAGCCAACGATGAAGATGCGCTTGTCGTTTCACGACCATCGCACCCAACAGCAGCGGCAACGTGATCTTCGCCAACTCGGACGGCTGCATCTGAAACGAGCCGATCCGCAGCCAGCGCTGTGAACCCTTGACTTTCGTGCCGATTCCCGGGACTAGCACGATCGCGAGCAACACAAGCGTGATCGCGAGCAACACCGGAGCTGCTCGCCGCCAGAACCGAACAGGCAGAAATGCACACAGACTTCCGATGACGATGCCGACGGCGAGGTGCGTCGCATGCCGCGAGAGATAAATTTGCTCAAACTCCGTGGGCCGCGACGTGATGCTGGCGCTGTGGACCATCAACACGCCAAACCCCACCAGCACGCAGGCTAACGAGAGAAACAAATTGCGATCGGAGTTCGAGTTCACGCCGGGGTCGCTTAATCAAGAGGAAGAAACGCGACATCGAGTTGCATCGGCCGATCGCAGCCAATGACTCAACCGAACGGCGCACAAGTCGCCTGCGCGTGATTGATTCACACAAGCCGGAACCTGGTGTTACATCGGCACGACCGCGTTATCTTGCTCAAACCGAATCTCGAGCGCGACCGGACCCCACAGTCCACCGGGACTTCCGCCGGCCGACCGCGGATCGAACGTCAGCTCGACGACCAACTCATTATGCAAGCGCAAATACGGAGTGATTTCGAATTCCGCGGTCGTGGCATTTTCAGCGATACGTCCGAGTCGTTGACCGTTCAATCGGGCTTGGGCCGCCCCAAGGATGCCGTCAAAGACGATCCAAACATGCTCGTGCGGTTCGAGGTTCGTCGGCTCATTGAATTTTCGCCGAAACACGACCGTACCGGCTTCGTCTCCGAACAGCGATTGCCAATCGCTGGGCATTACGACCTGTCGTGCCGGTTCGTCTCGGTTCAACCAGCGAGTGTCCCAAGGCCCCTTCAAATGCATGCGATGAGTCGGCATCACGCGTCCGCGAAAAATTCAAGGCATTTTAACCGACGTTTCGTCGGTTGACGCTGTGTACGAGCACCGATACAAACCTGACCCGCTTGCCCCCTTCGTCTAGAGGCCCAGGATATAGGATTCTCAGTCCTAGGACACGGGTTCGACTCCCGTAGGGGGTACTGGCAAACTGTTCACTAAAGGGAATGGAACGGAAAGGCCCGGAAACTCCGGGCCTTTTTCGTTGTCTCGCAACGGACGAATGACTCTGTTTCCGTCCAATTCGTTTATTTCCGCTGCTGAGTGAGTCTGATTGTGAGTCTGATTCGGATTCTGAGTCTGAGTCGCGCGGGCCAAGTGCTCGTCAGTGACCTGCAAGTAATGCTTGGCCGCGACGAGTTGGCTGTTGCCCAACCAAGCCACGACGACATGCAGCGGGAACGTCTCGGCCAACTCGGTCTCACGAGTGCTGCGAAGATTCTGGAACAGCTTTGGCCACGGCGTCAGGCCCGCCTTTTCAATGATCCGTTCCAAGCCCGTTCGCAGATTGGTTTCGCCATTGCGGAATCGAGTGACAACGAATTCGGCCCCTTCGAGTGCAAGGTCATAGGCTTGATCCAGGATCGGCCGCAGTTCGGGGAACAGTGGCACCCAACGGGAATCCTTGCCTTCGTGGTGTTCGGTCTTGGGTGAGCGGACAAGCATTCTGCCGCGTTCCCAATCGACGTCGCCCCAACGCAGCAGCAGCGTTTCTGACGGCGTTCTGAGGCCACCGTAGCGAGCCAGGGAGAAGATCAGCCGCCATTGAAGATCGGGACACGCGGCGAGCACCTTGTCAGCGACTTCACGAGTGACGAAATGCTCCCGCGACTTGTTGGCTTGAACCGCACAGTTCTTCATGTCGGCGAACGGGTTCTCGGCAATCAGCCGCTTGCGGAGTGCGGCACGAAAGAGTTGCTTGGCTCGGCCGCAGTGACGGCGGACGGTGTTCTCGCCGAGCGGCTTGTCACGGCTTGAAAGCCAGCGCCGCCATTCGTCGGCATCACCGGGGGTCACGTCGCGGAGCGGCTTGTCTTCACCGAAGCGAGCGACCAGATCGCGGCGAACCTGCATGAAGTTGATCAGGGTTCGCGGCTTGATGTCCGTTCGACTGACCAGGTAGGCGTCGATGAACTCGCCAAGCGTGGTCGCATCCGCCTTTTGCTTCTCGCGCGGAGCGATCAGTCCCACGGCAGCCAATCGCTTGGCCAGCATGTCGGGAATCTCGCCCAACCAACTGGCGACGTCGGGTGCCAGTGACCGGCGGGACAGCTTGGCTTCCAAGAGGGATTCGAGCTTGGCGAGGATCGCGTCCGCATCTTTCTTGGACGCCTTGCCGATTCGCACGATCTTGCGTTGGCCGTTGCCATCACTGAATTGAATCTTGCGGTTGCCGGCCTTGTCCGTGGAGATGCTGGCCATGTTGTAGCCTTTCTGAGAACGCCCGCCACGAGCCGGCCGGTTCTCAGGACGGCGCGACCCGCAGCGGACAAAGGTTGTTTGCAGGATGCTATCGACACCGGCGAACGCGAGCACTTCCGTTTGTTGTTCGCCCCTTGCGATCGTTACTCGCGCGCCCGCTCTTGCTGATGTTCAGCCAGTTGGTCGCCACACCGTCGGTGACGATGCAACGCCATCCGCAGCGGCAACACTGATGACGCATGGTTGCGACGTCTTCGATTCGCAGGTCGCACGATTTGCATTGCGGGCAGGTTGGTTGCTTCGGTGTCATGTTTCGGGATTCCGTTCGTTGGAAAGTGGAGTACGACGTCTCCGTGATTTAGATGCTGATTGATTGATAACTCTGTTCTCAGGTCTACGACCTACGACTTCTACGACTTTGACGACGTGAGGGTGGCAAACCAGCGTTCGACAGTCCGGCCGCTGGCGGAATCGACATCGTTCTGAGGGTGGGCGAGGTTGTTGTCGTGGAGCAATCGCAGAGCTTCTGCGAT
>CAYSHJ010000296.1:0-3198 GCA_964430385.1 uncultured Planctomycetaceae bacterium | reverse complement strand
CACGTTTGGGTTTCCGGCCGTGATCACGAGATGCTCGAACAACTACGGGCCGTATCAGTTCCCAGAAAAGTTGATTCCGCTGTTCATCTCGAACGCGATGCAGGATCAAGCACTGCCGGTCTACGGCACCGGCGAGAACGTGCGCGATTGGATTCACGTCCTGGATCACTGCCGAGGTATCGATGCCGCGCTGCGACAAGGTCGCGTCGGCGAGGTCTATAACTTCGGCGGACACAGCGAAGTGCGAAATATCGACCTGACGTTGCTGCTGCTCGATCTGCTCGGCAAGCCGCGTACGTTGATCAAAAACGTCGCCGACCGACCGGGGCACGACCAGCGATACGCGATCGACTGCAGCAAATCGGAAACCGAACTCGGCTGGAAGCCGCAAGCGACCTTTCGCGAAGGATTGAAAGAGACTATCGACTGGTATCTTGCCAACGGAGCGTGGATCGACCGTATCAAGTCGGGCGAGTATCGGAAATACTATGAGCAGCAATACGGGAAGCGATTCGAGAACGGACGTCGCTGAATTCTCAAGAATTCAGGGCGGTGGACAAACTCGGCTGTATTCATTCTATTCTTGCGAATTCAGCATTCTGGTCTTGTGAATTCAGCGACTGACAACAGGAGACTCAAATGGATCACACGTTGCGCGAAAAATGCGACGATTTACGGGCGCGCATCTTGCACCTGCGCGACTCTCTTTGACTTGATGACCAAACAAAAACGGATCGACGAGATCAATTCCGCAATGGCTCAAGCCGGATTCTGGGGCAACCAAGAAAAGGCTCAAGGCCTGGTCACGGAGTTGCGGCAATTGCAGCTTGTGACAAAACCGTTGAAGGCCCTGGTGTCGGCGGCGGACGACATGCAAGTGCTGTTGGAGTTCGCGAAGGATGACACGTCTAGCGACAGCGAACGTGAACTCACGCAATTGACCGGACAAGTGGAACAGCAACTCGCGGAGTTGGAACTCCAAGAAATGATGTCCGCCCCGGAAGATGTCTGCGGCGCGTACGTGCAGGTTCAGGCGGGAGAAGGCGGCACCGACGCGGCCGATTGGGCTGAAATCCTGATGCGCATGTATCTGCGCTGGGCCGAGGATCACGGTTATGCGGTCGAAGAACTGGACCGCTCGCCGGGCGAAGAGGCGGGCATTCGTAACGCGACCTATGCGATCCGCGGCGATTATGTCTACGGCCACTTGAAGGGTGAGAACGGCGTGCATCGGTTGATCCGCATCAGCCCGTTCGATTCGGCGGCTCGGCGGCAGACGTCATTCGCGGCGGTCGATGTCACTCCGGAAGTGGACGAGAACGTCGAGATCGACATCGACTGGGAAAAGGACGTGCGCGTCGACACGTACCGCTCGGGCGGAGCGGGCGGACAAAAGGTCAATAAGACCGACTCGGCGGTGCGGCTGACTCACATCCCGACCGGAGTGGTCGCGGCCTGTCAAAACGAGCGGAGTCAGCAGACGAACCGTTCGATGGCTCGTAAGATGTTGATCGCCAAGCTGTATCAGATCGAACGTGAGAAGCGAGAAGCCGAGATCGCCGCCAAGCGAGGCTCCAAAACCAAAATCGGTTTCGGTGGCGAGCCAGTGCGGCACTATGTTCTCAATCCCGATCAATTCGTCAAGGACGCACGCACGGGCCTGCGCGTCGGCAATCCGACGCCGGTGCTGGACGGCGAGATCGACGAGTTTTTGGAAGCCTACTTGCGCTGGAAGTTGGGGAGAGTAGTGTAACGGACGGCGAGGGATGACAGACGAACGTTGGAAACCGAGCCGATTGACGAGGTTTGTTCAACTTTGATGTCACCTCTTTCAACTTGCGTCTCCTCGTTTAGAATCATCCCGGAAGATGACGTCACCGAGATCAAGAGCTTCCGCGTCGAGACGAGGAACCGATCATGAGTCCTGTTGCCGCCCGACCTCGCCGCCCCGAAATCGAATATCCCGACAGCGATGGGCAACCCATGGCCGAGAACACGTTGCAGTTCGAGTGGATTGTGACCATCAAGGGGGGGATGGATGAACTTTTCCGAGACAATCCGGATGTGTTCGTCGCGGGCGATCTGCTGTGGTATCCCGTTGAGGGAAACAATCGGCTGCGAGTGGCTCCGGACGTGCTGGTTGCCTTTGGACGCCCGAAGGGATATCGCGGGTCGTATAAGCAATGGGTAGAAGATAATCTCGCGCCGCAGGTGGTGTTCGAGGTTTTGTCGCCGGGCAACCGGGTCGCGGAGATGATCGACAAGTTCCGTTTCTATGAGCGACATGGGGTCGAGGAGTATTACGTCTACGATCCGGATGAAGGTGTGCTGACGGCCTGGATTCGTGACAACGGCGAGCTCCGAAAAATCGACGAGCCCATCGGTTGGACAAGTCCTCGACTGGGCGTCCGTTTCGAGATGGAAGGTGTCGATCTGCGAATTATTCGTCCGGATGGTCGAGTGTTCGCCAATTACCTGGACCTGTGCTCGCAACGAGACGCCGCACAAAAACAAGCCGACGCCGCACAGAAACAAGCCGACGCCGCACAAAAACAAGCCGACGCCGCACAAAAACAAGCCGACGCCGCACAGCTCAAAACGGAACGACTCATAGTGCAACTCAAGGCGGCCGGCATTGAGCCGGAGTTGTAGGTCGCATGACGGAAGAAGCCTCTTTCCGTGACGGTGAACTCAGTCGTCCTTCGGACCGTGCGAGCGAGTTCGGTCGCCGTAATCACCGCGGCACGAACACCACTGGTATGAACTTTCCGCCGCCGGTCTGTTACGGCTCGCTGCGGCTGACGTCGCGGTATCTTCTGTCGCCGTTGGCCGGGTTCACGAACTTGCCGTTTCGCCGCATCGTGCGCGAGATCGGTGGCGTGGGACTGGCCACGACCGATTTGGTCAACGCGCGCGGACTGCTGGAAGGAAGTCGCAAATCGCTCGAACTGATCGAGACCTGCCCCGAAGACTCGCCCTTTGCCGTGCAGATCTTTGGCAGCGATGTCGGCGCGATGCGTGAGGCGGCTCAAGTCTTGGAAGCTCGCGGCGTTGACTCGATCGACATCAACATGGGCTGTCCGGTGCGTCGAATCGTCAGTCATGGGTCCGGTGCGAGCATGATGTGCCGGCCGGATGAAACGATTCAGCGCGTGCTCGCGGTCGTGGAGTCGGTGCGGATTCCGATCACGGTCAAGA
>CAYSHJ010000295.1:0-1666 GCA_964430385.1 uncultured Planctomycetaceae bacterium | reverse complement strand
ACTCAAGTTCATCGGCCGCGATGCCAAGCGAGCCGAGCGACCGTTCGGCATCGACACGTTGCCGCCGTTGACGACGTCACGCGTCGTCGGCTCGCCCGATCCGCCGTCGCCGTATCGCACGAAGAAGGCGTACCCAAAGCTGACGATCAACTTCCCGATCTTCGCGGCCAACGTCCCGGGCAGCAATTGGCTGCTGGCCGGCATTCAGCCGAAGCCGTACACGCCGTCGGCGCTGATTCGTTTCAAAGACGATCCGGACGTCGGGTCGTTCGAGACGCTTTTGGAACTGCCAGAGGTGACCGCGTACAATGTGACCTTCCACCCCAAGTTCGCTGAAAACGGCTATCTGTACATGGGGTCGGCCGGTCCCGCCTCGGCTGGTTTCGTGCCACAGTCGGCGGAACGATTCAAAGACGGCAAGGAAAAGACGGTCAGAATCACACGATATCGGATGGACCCCCGGTCATTCGAATTCGATCCGAAGTCCGCGGCGGTCATCCTCGAGTGGGAATCGAACGGCCACAACGGCGGCGACATGGTGTTCGGCAACGATGGCCTGCTGTACGTGACTTCGGGTGACGGCACGTCGGATTCCGACACGCACCTCACTGGGCAGGGGCTCGATCATTTGCTCGCTAAGGTGCTGCGCATCGACGTCGATCATCCCGATCCCGGCAGGCTGTACTCCGTGCCGAAAGACAATCCGTTTGTCGGAATGAAAGACGTCCGGCCCGAGACATGGGCCTATGGCTTTCGCAATCCATGGCGGATCACGTGTGACCGGAAGACCGGTCATATCTGGGTCGGCAACAACGGACAGGATCTATGGGAGCAGGCCTTCCTCGTCGAGCGCGGAGCCAACTACGGCTGGAGCGTGATGGAAGGCAGCCATCCCTTTTATCTTGATCGCAAGCCCGGCCCGACTCCGTTCGTGAAGCCAACCGTCGAGCATTCGCACAGCGAATCTCGTTCGCTGACCGGCGGAGTCGTCTATCACGGCGAGAAGCTGCCGGAACTGCGCGGAGCTTACATCTACGGCGATCACTCGACCGGCAAGGTTTGGGGCGTGAAGCACGACGGTCAGAAGATCCTCTGGCATCGCGAACTGGTCGACACGCAGTTTCACATCACGCATTTTTGTCTCGACTCGCACGGCGAATTGCTGGTGCTTGACCACCAAGGAGACGACAAAGGGAATCTTTATTACCTCGAACCGAACCCCGAAGTGACGCAGGCTAGCGGGGGGCGTCAGCCCCCCGGTTCGTCAGACTCAAGAGCTGCGGTCGATCCCGGCAACACCGGGGGGCTGACGCCCCCCGCTAGCCAAGGGCAGGGTGGATTCCCGCGACGACTGAGCGAAAGCGGCTTGTTCGCGTCGGTCAAAGAGCATGCGATGCAGCCGGGCTTGATCCCGTACTCGGTCAACGCACAATTATGGTCCGACGGTGCCTTCAAGGTTCGCTGGATCGCGATCCCGCACAAGCCGGGCGAGGACATGCGCATCGAGATGACGGCGACTCGCGGCTGGAACTTGCCGGACGATTCAGTGCTCGTGAAATCGTTCGCCCTCGAAACGGAGGCCGGTAATCCGCAATCGCGACGCTGGATCGAAACGCGATTTCTGACGAAGCAACAAGGAGAATGGGTCGGCTACTCGTACGAATGG
>CAYSHJ010000294.1:0-10830 GCA_964430385.1 uncultured Planctomycetaceae bacterium | reverse complement strand
CGTCAAACCGACCGCGCTCGGCGTGCCGGTCAACACACTTTGTTGGGCGCCGGATGGTTTGAGTCTGGCGTTCACCGCCCCGCAAACACCGATCAGCATTTGGACGCTCTCCGGCGGCGAGACTGGCAAAGGTCGGGGGATTGACACGAATGGGGACGTGACGTATTCGTTCGCGTGGTCGCCCGATGGCAAGACGCTCGCGGCGGGCGGAGCGAAAGGGATACGTGTTTTCAATGTCGAATCGGGCGACGTGGTTCGCACAATCGAGGCTCCGGCCGTGACGGTCGCGTACTCGCCCGACGGCAATACGCTGGCCAGCGCGGCCTCGGGCGGGGTCGTGCAACTCTGGGAAGCTGCGACCGGCAAGGCGATCAAAACGCTGATGGGCAGCGCCACCAGTTTTCTCACCTGGTCCGCGGACGGCTCGCGTCTCGCGACGGGCACCAGCACTTCCGCAGCCGTGTGGGACGTGGCGGAAGCGAAGCTCAAGAAAAACTTCGATGCGGGAGGCATCTACCCGCCTCAATGGTCTCCCGGGAAGCCGATGCTGACCGGGATCTACACGGCGACACTGTCGGTTTGGGACGCGAATACAGGCAAGCGCATCGGCAAACTCGAAGGACATAAAGGCGGCATTCTGGCCACAGCTTGGACGCGCGACGGCAAGACGCTCGCCACCGGAGCGGACGACAACACGGTACGACTGTGGGATGTGGCCGCGGGCACGTCATTCGCTACGCTCGAAGGGCACACCGCGGCGGTCCAATCAGTGGCCTGGACGGCCGACGGCAAAACGTTAGCCTCCGGCTCGGCGGACAAAACCATTCGAGTCTGGAAAGCGCCGGAGCACAAATCAGCCAGCACGAAGTCCTCGGCCAGCAAATCGACCACAAGCGAAACGGACGAGAAGCCTGCCGTCGACTCACCTTCTCCGGCGACGGACGCCACGGCGACGAAGTCGGCGTCGAGCAAGAAAGCAGCCGATGTCTTGTTGCAAACTTTCAAAGGTCACGAAGGCCCGGTGACACATCTGGCTTTTGCTCCAACCGCCAAGATGCTCGCGTCGGGCAGCACGGACAAGTCCGCTCGGCTTTGGAATATCACCACGGGCAAACAAGTCTCCTCAATGAATGTCGGCTGGCCAGTGTACGCGTTGACCTGGGCACCGGATGGCAAGACTCTCGGCACCAGCGGCGCGGATGAGCGACTGAACTTCTGGAATCCGGTCAAGGGAGAATTGCTGCAACACCTCGATCATCCCGGCAGTCCGCCGTCGGTGTCTTCGATCGCCTGGTCTCCGAACGGAGGCGTGATCGCATCGGGACGTCGGAATCACACGCTGCAGTTATGGAACGCGCGCGACGGAAAACTGGTGGTTCCCAGTCTAGCGGCGATGGCACCGGTCGTGTCGGTGACGTGGACGCCCGGGGGCTCGACGATCGCTGCCGCTTGCGAAGACCGCACCGTGCGGTTCTGGGACGCCTCCAACGGACAACTCCGCGGCCACCTGATCGCCGAGGACAACGAAATTGTCGCTATCGCCGCCGAGGGACACTTCCGGGCCGATCCGGGCATCGAAACGGATTTGTTCTACGTCGTGCAGACGGAGAAGACGCAAGAGACGCTGAGCATTTCAGAATTCGTCGCCAAGTCCAAATTGAAGAATGTTCCCGCTCAAGCCAAGATCATGGGGAATTGAGTTCGCATGTCGAATCGAGCCAATCCCAGCGACCTGCGCATCGTTCTCGCGGGGAGCGTCTCCAGCAGCCGAATCACGCTGGAGGCTCTTGTTCGTCACCGGGCCAACGTGGTCGGCGTGCTCGAACTGCAGCCGGACGATCCGGCGGCGGTCAGTGGGTTCGTTCGGCTGCATGATGTCGCCGAGGCAGCCGGGATTCCCTGCGTCGGCTTTCAATACATCAACGCGCCGGAGATTGTCGCTCAAGTCAAGGCTTGGCGGCCTGACTTGCTCTTCGTCGTCGGCCTGTCGCAGTTGGTGAAGGCCGATTTGCTTTCGGCCCCAAAACTAGCGTGCGTCGGCTTTCATCCGACACACCTGCCGCGCGGTCGCGGTCGCGCGCCGGTCGCCTGGTTGGTACTCGATGCAGCACCCGGAGCGGCGACATTCTTCGTGATGGATGAAGGTGCCGACTCCGGCCCGATTCTGGTGCAAGAGCCGTTCGCAGTGCATGCGACCGACGATGCCGGCGACGTGACGAGGTCACTCGAACAAGCGATCGTCCGCGCGCTCGATCGTTGGTTGCCGCGATTGCTTGAAGGTGAATGGAATCCGCAGCCGCAAGACGACTCGCAGGCGACGTATCACGCCAAGCGAGCTCCCGAAGATGGCTGGATCGACTGGACGAAATCCGCTCGTGAGATTCACGCCTTGATCCGCGCGGCGACGCGACCGCATCCGGGAGCTTTCTCGTATCTGAAAGACCGCAAGCTTTTGATTTGGCGCGCTGAACTTGATACGACGACGCCGTTCCGCGGCGTGATCGGCCGCATCCTAACGACCGATCCGCAACGCGGAGCACTCGTACAAACCGGCGACGGTCTGCTGTGGCTGACAGAAACCGAATGGTCCGAGGCTGACGCCACGATCTCGCGGCCAAAGCTCTCGGTCGGCCAGCGACTTGGATACGTCATCGAAGATGAGGTGCAGCGACTCAAGCAGCGAGTGGCGGAACTGGAACGAATCGTCTCGCAACTGCGCGACCAGCAACGAACCCTACAGCTCACGTTCGAGGATTTCCGGTCCCCTCTCCCCCGCATCGGGGGAGAGGACTAGGGTGAGGGGGCGAACACAGTTCAGCCATCGGTTGCCGCAGAACCCTTTGTAGAGACTGAAACTCGTCATCGAAGGTCGATTGATTCTCGAAATCCCCCCTCACCCTGACCCTCTCCCCCGATGCGGGGGAGAGGGAACCAGAAAAACCGTGCAGTAAATCGAACAGCTAACAACTGGCAAAGGACACACGAATGCGAGTCGCCGTCATCGCCCCTCACCCGGATGACGAAGTGCTTGGTTGCGGAGGCGTCATGGCTCGGCATGCGGCCGAAGGGGACGAGGTCTTCGTGATCGTGGTCACGCGCGCCATCCCCGAACTGTTCGCGCACGATTTGGTGGAGCGGACTCGGTCGGAAGCGCGCAAAGCTCACGTGTTGCTTGGCGTGCGCGAGACACGGTTCCTCGACTTTCCGGCTCCCCGACTGGATGTCGTTCCGGGACATGAGATCGCCGACGCGCTGGCCAAGCAATTTCAAGACCTCCGGCCGGAGCGAGTCTATCTGCCGCACCACGGCGATATTCATTCGGATCACGGCTGCGTCTATCACGCGACACTCGTGGCCGCTCGGCCGTTGGCCAATTGCCCGGTGCAGCGACTGCTCTGTTACGAGACCTTATCGGAAACCGAATGGTCGCCGCCGATCGTTGGCGCGGTTTTTTATCCGACCGTGTTTGTCGACATCTCAGCACACTTGCCGAAGAAGCTTGACGCGATGGCCTGCTTTGAAACGCAGCTCAAACTGCCGCCGAGTCCGCGATCGCTGCCAGCGATCGAGGCTTTGGCCCGCTATCGCGGAGCCACGGTCCACGTGCACGCGGCGGAAGCATTCGTGCTGGTCCGAGAGATCGTGCGCTGAAGGTTTTGTTTCGGATTTCGAGTTTCGGATTTCGGCTGCACCGTGTGACGGCTTCGTGAGCACTTCCGAGGCTTGTCGTTGATGCTCGTTTCGTTCCACCGTATTCTGCGAGTCACTCGTTGACTGGTGATCGTCCTGCCGTCTTGCCAAGGAGTCACGATGAGCGTTCGCATCGGTATCCTGTTCGTCGTGACGGGCCTCGTGGCGGCATCTGCCTCGGCAGACAACTGGCCGCGCTTTCGAGGCGAGAACGGTTCGGGACTGGCTGTCGTCGGATCGACGTTGCCGACCGAGATTGGGCCGGACAAGAACATTGTCTGGAAAGTCGAGCTACCGCCGGGACATTCCTCGCCCGCGATTTTCGGCGATCGCATTTACCTGACGGCAGAACGCGACAGGAAGCTCGTCACGATCGCGCTTGATCGAGCGACGGGCAAGCCGTTGTGGGAGCGAGAAGCTCCGCACCAGAAGTTGGAGAGCGTTCACGGCATCGGCAGTCATGCTCAATGCAGCCCGGCCACCGACGGCGAGCGAGTCGTCGCGTTGTTTGGCTCGTGCGGGCTGTTTTGCTACGACCGCGACGGCCAGGAGCTGTGGAAGATTCCGCTGGGGCCGTTTAAGAACGAGTTCGGAGCGGGCAGTTCGCCGCTCATCGTGGACGACTTCGTCATTCTCTGCCAAGACCACGATTTGGATTCGTTCCTCGTGGCCTACGACAAGCGAACCGGCCAAGTCGTTTGGAAGACGGATCGCTCGGAGTTTCCTCGCAACTACTGCACGCCGCTGATTTGGACCGTGAATGGCCAGCGGCAGATCATCGTGGCCGCCACGTTGCGAGTCGTCGGCTATGACCTCGCGACGGGCCACGAGCAATGGACCGTGCGCGGCATCGCGCGCTTTGTCTGCATGAGCCCCGTGGTGGGTGACGACAACACGCTGTACGTCGCCGCCTGGGCCGCGGGGGGCGACGAATCGGAACGGATCGCCGTCGAACCGTTCGCGGTCGTGAAGAAAGATGTCGACAAGAACGGCAACGGCACGTTCGAGGAAGATGAACTGCCCGAGGGAGCGATCAAGCAACGTTTCCCGCAGGTTGATCGCGATAAGAACGGTGCCCTCACCGAAGCCGAGTACGATTACTTTCGCGGTTTATTCGAGCAGGGACAAAACGGCGTGATCGCGATCAAGCCCGGCGCGAATGGGGAGGCGACCGAGTCACATCTGCTCTGGAAACAACGCAAGCTGGTTCCGTTCTGTGCGTCGCCGCTATTCATCGAAGGACACCTCTTCACAGTCAAGGACGGCGGAATTCTCGCAAGCTTCGACGTGACGACCGGCAAGCACCTCCGGCAGGGCCGCGTGTCGGGCAACGACAACTACTATGCCTCGCCCGTCGGCGGCGACGGCAAGATTTTTCTGTTGGATGAAGAGGGCCACCTGACGGTCGTCAGTGCGACCAAAGACTGGCAGACTCTGCACACCGCCGAGTTCAACGAGAAGACCTACGCGACGCCCGCCATCGTCGACAACAAGATCTACCTCCGCACGAACGGGCACTTGTATTGTTTCGGAGAGTGATCCAAACATTTCGCCACCCCACCAGGCTTGCGTCGGTGGGGGGGAGCGATACCTTCAATGAGGTCTTGCCATGACGCGCTCGACTTGTGTTGGTTTGTGTGCGGTTGCGATGTGCTTGGCGGCTTTGAGCATGTCGGGGCAGGAGCAACTGGCCAAGCCGACGCCGGCGAACAATGCTCAGCCAGCGGAGCGGAAGCCCGAACCTAAACGCATCGAAGTCCAACTCAACGGCCACACGTTCTCGCTGCCGGAAGGTTTTTCCATCGAACTCGTCGCCGGGCCGCCGTTGGTCGATCGGCCGATCACCGCCAGCTTCGATGAGGACGGGCGGCTGTACGTCTCCGACTCGTCCGGCTCGAATGACAAGACGACGGAGCAACTCGAAAAGAAGCCGCATCGAGTCGTCCGCCTCGAAGACACCGACGGCGACGGCAAGTTCGACAAGAGCGTGGTGTTCGCCGACAAGCTGATGTTTCCGGAGGGGACGTTGTGGCACGACGGCTCGCTGTACGTGGCCGCTCCGCCGAGCATCTGGAAACTGACAGACACTGACGGCGACGGCGTGGCCGATCAACGCGAAGAGTGGTTCAAAGGCAACACGCTCACCGGCTGCGCGAACGATCTGCACGGCCCGTATCTCGGCCCCGACGGATTTTTTTATTGGTGCAAGGGAGCGTTTGCGGAACAGACCTACGAGCGACCCGTTCGCCCCAACTCGTCAAGGCTAGCGGGGGGCGTAAGCCCCCCGGTGATCAAGCCCAACCGGGGAGCTGACGCCGCCCCGCTAGCCAACAACAACATTGAAACAAAACCCTGGACGACGAAAGCCTCTCACATTTTCCGCGCGAGACCGGACGCTCCGCGAGATCCGGAAACCGGCAGCATCAAAACGTCGGCCATCGAGTGCGTGATGACCGGCGGCATGGACAACCCGGTCGATGTCGTCTTCACACCGACCGGCGAGCGAATCTTCACGACGACGTTCCTGGTCCATCCCGGCGGAGGCAACCGCGACGGCCTGCTGCACGCCGTCTACGGCGGAGTCTATGGCAAGGATTGGAACGTGATTGACTCGCCGCATCACCCGCGGACCGGCGACGTGATGCCGGTGCTGTGCCACCTTGGAGCCGCCGCCCCCTGCGGCCTCGAACGCTTTCAGTCCGCCGCCTGGGGTCGCGAGTACCAAGACAATCTCTTCGCCTGCTGCTTCAACATGCGCAAGGTGACGCGCCACGTCCTGCAACCTCACGGAGCGACGTTCCAAACCGAGGCCGAAGACTTTTTGATATCGAACAACCTCGACTTTCATCCGACGGATGTCTTGGAAGACGCTGACGGCAGCCTGCTGATCGTGGACACCGGTGGCTGGTACAAGCTCTGCTGCCCGACCTCGCAGTTGTGGAAACCCGACGTGCTGGGGGCGATCTTTCGGGTCAGGAAGGCCAAGAGTGAACGCCAGAAGCCGGAGCGAGTTAATTGGACGAAGCAAACCTCGGATCAACTGGCGAATTCCATTTCGAGCGGTTTGCTGGGTCGAGTCGCTCGCGAGGCGGCGATCAAGGAGTTGGCGAAACGCTCCGACGGAGCGAGACTTTGGGAATGCCTCCGCCGACTTCCAGACAATTTGTCCGGCGGTTCACCGCTCAACGATGAAGCGTTCTTCTTCCGCAGGTCACTGGATGAAATCGCTGATCAGGCTCGTACGGAGTGCGAGTTGTTGTGGGCCTTAACGCGAATCGACAATTCGCAAGCAACAAAGGCGATCACCAGCGCGTTTCACAGTCGCTTCGACGACGTCAGGCGATTTGCGATTCAAGCCATTAGTCTGCGCCGAGACGCCTCGCCCGAAATTCGGCAACGCTTGATCCGCGAACTGCAAAACCGCAAGCCGAGCTACCTCAGCCAAGGCCGCCCATCAACGTTTATGCTCACTAAACGCCAAGCGGCCGAGGCGCTCGGACGACTCGGCGAGAGTTCCGCCGTTGCGCCGCTGCTCGAAGAGGCGACACAAACCAGGAGTGACCGATTCCTCGAACACGCGATCATTTATGCCTTGATCGAGATCGCGAATCCGCAGGGAACGCGAGCTGGACTTGCTGCGTCAAATCCCGCGACGGTGAAGGCGGCGTTGATCGCACTCGACCAGATGCCGAACGGCGGGTTGAAGCCGGAGGAGGTGGCGAAGCATTTGACCTCGGCGGAGCCGCTGTTGCGGGAGACGGCGGCGTGGATCATCAGCCGGCACGCCGATTGGGGCGAAGCGCTGGCCGGCTACCTCCGCGAGCGATTGGCTGCCGGAGAACTGACCGACGCCGAGCAAAAAACGCTCGGCCAACAACTGGCTCAGTTCGCGAAGGCCGCCTCGGTCCAGGACCTCCTCGCAGCCACCGCTCGCGATGCGAAGCTGCCGCTCACCGCCCGGCTCACGGCACTGCGAGCGATGCAGGATTCCAAGCTGAAGGAACTGCCGAAGGTTTGGACCACCTCGCTACTGACGGTGCTCGGCGAAAACGATGCGGCGTTAATCGAACTCGCCGTGAAGACGGTTCGCGCAATCCCGCCGCACAAAGACGATGCCGCCGCTTGGCGCGCGCCATTGTTGTCTCTGGCTAGCGGGGGGCGTCAGCCCCCCGGTGGAAACGATCCGAAATCGACGCCGGTAGCCTCGAACGAACCGGGGGGCTTACGCCCCCCGCTAGCCAGCACAGATCGGTGGGTGGCGATCCGTCTCGACGCTCTCGCCGCATTGCCAGGTGGACTCGCCGCGAAGGAGGCCGACGACAAGCTGTTCGACTTCCTGGTCAGCCAACTCGCTCCGGAATTTCCCGTCGCGCAGCGAGGCACCGCCGCCGAAGTGCTTTCAATGGCGAAGCTCTCGCCCGCGCAACTCACGCGGCTGACGGAACTTTTCAAGACGGCCGGCCCGCTTGAAGTCGATCGGCTGCTCGCGTCGTTCGAGCAATCGACGGATGAAAAGGTGGGGCAGCAACTCGTCGCCACGTTGACGACGGCGCCCGCGCTGACGGCTCTGCGAGCCGACGCCATCAAGACGCGACTGGCGAAATATAGCCCGTCGGTTCAAGACGCGGCGGAGCCGTTGTATGCCGCGCTGAACGTGGACATCGGAAAGCAAAAACAAAAGTTGGAAGAGTTGCTCGCGTCATTGCCGCCTGGCGACATAAGGCGCGGGCAGGTGGTGTTCCACAGCGAGAAAGCCGCCTGCAAGGCCTGCCACGCGCTGGGGTATCTCGGCGGCAAGACCGGACCGGATTTGACGCGCATCGGTCAAATTCGCACCGAACGAGATTTGCTCGAATCGATCATCTTTCCAAACGCCAGCTTCGTGCGCAGCTTTGAGCCGGTGATCGTGGTTACTCACGCGGGCAAGGCGGTCAACGGGTTGATCCGCAGCGAAACGGCCGAGGAAATTGTGCTCGCCACCGGTCCGAACAAGGAAGAACGAGTCGCTCGCGCGGACATCGAGGAGATTCGGCCGAGCAGCGTTTCGATCATGCCGGCCGGATTGGATCAGCAGCTCACGCTGGAGCAACTGGCGGACTTGGTCGCGTTCTTAAAGGCGTCGAAGTAATCGTGGATCGCTATCGTCCCTGTGGACTGTACGGCCATGTCTCGACGGATGATTGAGCGGGCATCGCGGGCGAATTCCACGCGGGCACGGGGGAGTTCCATGCGGGCGCCGGCGAGTTCCATGTGGGCGCGGGGGAGTTCCATGTGGGCGCGGGGGAAGTCCAGGCGGGCATGCCTGATCCGACATTGGCTGGACCACAGGCCTGTGATCCGATCTGGGAAGGGCTGGGAGTCCCGGTGGTGATGATAGGCATCGCGCCGGTCGTCGTGGTGGTCGGACGCATGGCCGCGGCTTGTTGTTGATACGTGACTTGTTGCAACGCCGATTGCTGTCGCAATTGTTCCTGTTGCTGTTGTAATTGTTCTTGTTGCAGTCGCAGTTGTTCCTGCAAGACCGCGACTCGCGCTTCCAGTTCCAACCGTTGTTGCGATTGCTTGAAACTCTCATCGAAGAGCTTGGATTCCTGATTGGCCTTCTCGCGTTTGGCTCGTTCTAGACGGGCCATCATTTGTTTGACGGCTTCGTCTTGCGAGGTGGCCGATTTCGCCGCGGTACCGGACTTTTTCTTGGACACGGACTTAGAAGCCGTTTTTCTGGCAGAGTGATGCCAGGAAAACCAACCGTGCGTGCCCGCGTCAGCTTGCGGATTCGCGTCGATGTCCTCGGGTTCCGGCGGTGGCGCCGGCGGCAAGTGTGAAGCTTCCGCTGAAGGAGCGATTACTGCAGCGGGCATGGGGACGGACCGGAGTTCACTTTCGGTCGGATCGGCGTAGCGATCCAAGTCACGACTCGTGTGTTTCCACATGCTCCCGTGAGGACCAAAATGACACCCGGTTAATCCCAACAATAGCACGCACCCAGCTAGCGTCCGCATGAGAGCACCTCCTGGGACACACGTCTTCCGAGGAGGACGTCCGTTTACCGATTCTTCTTATCGGAACTTATCGGGCCGCGCAACTCGCACGTTGAATGCGACTGGCACGCCGAGCCTGATCGGCGGAAGCGGACTTCCTAGGTCGAGCACAGTCGTCATGATCGGTAAAGTTTCGCAGGCGGAAGGTGTCCGTTCTGCTATTGCCGGAAGAACAACAACGTCACCACCACGAACGTCGGTAGCAGAATCAAACCGGAATAGCCCATGTAGCCGAAAAAGCTGGGCATCTTCACGCCGTTCTGTTCGGCGATCGCTTTGACCATGAAGTTGGGGCCGTTGCCGATGTACGTGTTGGCACCCATGAACACGGCCCCACACGAAATCGCGGCAAGGATGGCGGCCGAGGCATCGCCTTGAGCCAGCAGGTCCGCCAGGCAATCACCTTCAAACGGGATGTTCTGAACACCGCACGCGGTCGCGGCAAACGTGAGGTAAGTCGGAGCGTTGTCGAGGAAACCCGACAGCGCCCCCGTAACCCAAAAGAACTCCCAGGGCTCGTCGACTCCCAGTCGGTTCCCGTATCGGTTCCCGTAATGGTTGAGGATCAGCAGCGCCGGCGTCATCGTCACAAAGATTCCCGCGAAGAGAATCGCCACTTCGTTGATCGGCCCGAAAGAGAACTTGTTCTTCTCGTGAATCTCTGGCCGAGTGCCGAAGTATGACGCCGCGGCCAAGCCGAGCAGACAGCCATCCCGCCACCAATTGTGAGCACCTTCCGACACGAAATCTCTCGTGCCGAGGATCGTGGCCACGACTCCCAACAGGAGCAGCATGTTGCGCAAACCGTGAATCCGTAGCGGTTCGTGATGCTGAACCTCGTCCAGCACGTCGTCGCGCCCTTCGGCCTCGTCGCGATTGAGCGAAACCTGGTCCCAGAAGTTGAAAATCAAAAGCAGCACGCCATTCACGAACAGCCATTCTGGCCACAGCCGCAACGTCCACTCGAACGGCACGCCGTGCAGATAGCCCAGGAACAGCGGCGGGTCACCCAGCGGCGTCAGGAGTCCCCCGCAATTCGATACGACGAAGATAAAGAACACGACGATGTGAGCCTGGCGGTGGCGTTTGACGTTGGCTC
>CAYSHJ010000293.1:0-2146 GCA_964430385.1 uncultured Planctomycetaceae bacterium | reverse complement strand
ACCCTCCAGTGTGTCGTTTCCGTCACCGCCGAAGAGAGCATCGCTGTCGAATGTCAGAACTGGCGGCGGCGGCGGCGGCGGCGGCGCTAACGGAACGACCAACAGTTGCGTAATTTGAATGCCCCACGTGTTGCCATTCACGGCAAACTCTTGGAAGGTCCAGAACGAGGTCGGATCGCTGGGGTCCACCACCGTCGCGCTGTAGTCGCCCCAGCGGTTTCGCCCAGACCCAAAGTCTTGGAAGTAGCTCGCTGCTCCCGTACGCAGTACCATTGGCGCGCCAAAATTCGTCACGCCACCCGTGGTTTGGCCGACAATCGCGTACGTGCTGGGAAACTGTCCTGCGGCCGTTCCGGTTCCGGTGGCACCGATGACCACGACTCCAGCCGCGTTGACGGCAATGGACGGGTCCAGGTAATCCAATGTGGGATCACCGAACAGGCCGGTTTGCAAGACGGCGTTCGTGACTTCGTCGATCTCATACCAGCGAATTGCCGAATTCCCGGTCGCGGGATCCAACACGGTGTGGACGCCCCACATGCTGTTCCCGACTTCAACAACGTTGCCTGTGAATCGCGGACTGACATTTTCGATCGGCGGCACTCCACCCGGTTGATCGCCATCCGGTGCGGGCTGAAACGCGGGGACCACGATATTCGTGGGTGCCTGAAGTGTGGCGCCGGGGCCTCCGGCTCCTAGAATATTGGTGCGGACCAGATTGCCGTTACCAACCGCCAACAGTGCGGCGCGTCCATCGGAAGGTCCGAAATCCAGCGCGGCCTGAATGGAGTTTCCGAACAGTCCAGAATTCAAATTCTCGAAGCGGCTGAGGTTCGCCACCGAGGGGACTGGCAACAGAAGATCCGACTTGGGAATCGAGAAGATCGAGACATCAAAGCCTGCGCCAAAGTTATTCGTTGCGAGATACATGCCGTCCGCATCGATGGACATCGTGGGATAATCGTCAAAAGCTTGCCCCGAAGAGTCGGCGACGAAGCGGACACCACGGAACCCGGCCAAGGGATCGTTGGAAATCGAAACCGCGATGAAGATGCTGTTGCCATTGCCCCCATTTTCGGAACTCGCGAAATATCTCGCCGACGTGGGATCGAAGACAATCCGCGAATCGAACGTTCCGAGCGGCCCCGCGACGCCTGTGTTCACCCAGAACTGATCCAGAGAGATCCTTTGCAGAACGGCACCCGTGGTTTTGTTGTAGACGGAGTACACTCCATTGAGCATCTCCACGATGTGGTTGGGGCCGACGGTTCCCATCGTATCGGGCGGAATGAAACCGCTGTCGGCGGCCGTCGCCCCCTGGAAGTTCAATCCGATGCTCACGTCCGGCGCGAGGTTGTCGTCGTCAATGATCGTTCCCTGCCCAAGCCCATCGAAGATGGTTAGGTTCACCGGGTTGCTCAGGTTGACGAAGAAGATCTCGTCCGGCTCAATCGCCGTGTCCCCCGTTATCGGGACGACGACGGTTTGAGTGGCCACACCGGGGCCGAACGTGACCACGGTATTCACCGCTGTGAAGTCACCACTGGCGGCCGTGGCGGTGCCATCCGACGTCGAAAACGTGACTGAGACACTCTGCTGACTGGCGAACGACAGCGACAACGTGAAGACGGCATTCGTGACGCCGCTGTTTCCTTCGGTGATGGTCACGTCGTCCACCGCGACGACGGCCTGACCGCCGGTCACGAAATCGTTACCCGCATCACCGAACAGTTGGTCGGTCCCCGCGCCGCCAAACAACGTGTCGTTGCCGGATTGACCGCGCGCCGTATCATCTCCCACGCCCCCCAACAGGAGGTCGTCCCCCGCGCCCCCGAGGATCGAATCATTGCCATCGCCACCATCGAGTGTGTCATGGTCGGCCGAGCCATTCAGTGTGTCGTTGCCCGCCTCGCCCGCGATCGAGTCGTTGCCCGCGCTGCCGGTGAGCGAGTCATCGCCCGCGCCGCCGAGCAGGCTGTCGATGCCCGCGTTGCCATCGATGATATCGTTGCCATCGCCGCCGATGAGCGTGTCGTCGCCGTTGCCGCCGTAGATCGAGTCATTGCCAAGTTGGCCGTCAATCGAGTCCGTGCCGGCCATGCCATTGAGCGTGTCGTTGCCGTCGCCGCCGCGCAGCGTGTCAACG
>CAYSHJ010000292.1:0-4558 GCA_964430385.1 uncultured Planctomycetaceae bacterium | reverse complement strand
AGCAAGAACTCACGCGTGCCGGCCGGAATGTTCGAGACCAAGGCGACTTCGTTCGCTTGAGCCTTCGGCTGCCCGACCGCCAGCCAACGCCAGACGCCCTCGTCCGACTTCACGTACAAATCGAGTCCGCTGACCCCTGTTGCCGGCATGTGCGGCATCGCCAAGTTCGCGGCGGTCAGCGTCCACCGCGACTTGATTGTCGTCGCATTCGTCACGAACCGAGCACACAACCCCGCCGAATGCCGGCTCAGCCCCCACACGGCGTCGCGGACTTTCCCTTCCGCCTTCGCCGGCAAGCGGTCGAACGGAGCCTTCGTCTCTTGCCAAGCTTGCCCTTCGACGTCGAGCACTCGCAGATCAAACCAGCGTGTCACCTTGTCATCGCTGAGTTTGCCTTTGGCGAGATCGACGGCATCTGCGGAAAAGGCCGCCTGTTGCAAACACACTGAAAGAAACCATGTCAGAAGCAAAGAGGGTCGTGACATCGGAACTCTCCAACAATGAGTGGTATTGGTGATCGACCTCAGCTCTCTCAATCCCCATGCAGCTGTCGCAGCCGAGCTGACGTTCGCAGCATCAGTTGCATTCGTTCGAACTCATTCAGCCACTCTTGTACAACATTGTCGAACAACGATCTCCCGGGAGCGACGAGTCCCGTTGGACACGCGGCTCCGGCGAGGGTGCTAGCCATGTCGCGGTACTTTGACAGAGTCCGATCGCCAAACTGGCCGCAGCGGAACCAGTCCTCGCTGAGGAACAGCACGGCCGGGACGCGAGCGGCTCCGCAGACGGAGAGTTCGTTCGCCAACTCCGAGCAGGCATCGCGGTCGAAGTAGCGGATGTCGAGGCAGGCCGACGCCGACGCGAAGTGATCGAAGATCGGGCATTGATTGACGCAGTCTCCGCACCACGTGCCGGCCAGCACCATCACCGGCATGCGGCGCGTGAAGTCGCTCAGCAGTTGGCGTTGAGCGTCCGTCAGCCGGACCTCGGCATGCAGGCCGTCCCAGCGACGACGGTGTTCCTCAGTGCCGTACTTCGCGAGGAACTCGCGGTATTGCAGGCCGGTCTCAAACAGTTTGGGGTTATCGAGCACGGGATTCCTTTCTTGCGAAGCTTCGCACAACAGCCAACGATACGGTAGGGGGTCCGTTTGGGTGGCACGTCCCTGAGTCATCGAAGGGCGTGGCGACTACGACGTTCCCACGCCCTTGACAGGGCGTGCCACCCAAACTGAGGTTTAAACTGACTCACAACCCGGAATCCTGGGGAGGCCGAAGGACAGGCCAAAGTCGCCACGCTACACAGGTGGCCCGGCGGAGACAACTCGTCCGCCCGCGTCGCCGGGGCCGGGACCAAGTTCGATCACCCAATCGGCACAGTGAATGAACTCCGGGCGATGCTCGATCACGATCAGTGAGTGACCAACTTCGATCAGGCGACGCAAGCAAGTGAGCAGCGTGGCGACATCACTGAGGTGCAGGCCGGCGGTCGGCTCGTCCATCAGGAACAGCGTGCGTGCTCGCGAGCTGTGAGCCAACAGCATCGCCAGCTTCAGACGTTGGCTCTCGCCTCGAGACAGCGTGCTGGCGGACTGACCCAGCGGCAGGTATCCGAGGCCGACGTCTTTGAGACTTTTCAAGCGGCGTTGTAGTTTAGGGTGGCCTCGAAAGAACGCGAAGGCTTCGTCCGCCGTGAGGGCCAACACGTCCGCGATCGAGAGGCCGCGCAGCTTGGCGTCGAGCAACTCGCGCTGAAACCGCAGGCCGTGACATTCCGGGCAAACGACCGACAGATCAGCCAGAAACTGCATGTCGATCTCGACCGAGCCAAGCCCGCGGCAGCGCGGGCAACGTCCACCGTCGTGGGCGTTGAAGCTGAAGTGTCTCGCCGAAAAGTTCTTCACTTTGGCTTCGGTCGTTTCGGCGAAAAGGCGGCGGATTTCGCCAAATGCTTGGAGTGCCGTGGCGGCGCTGGTTCGCGCAGATTGGCGGAACGGCGACGAGTCGAGAAAGACAACGTCGTCGATGTGCTCAATGCCGTTCAGCGCCGTGAAAGTTGATGCGATCTCGACATTAGCTCGACGCACCAGCGAGGGATCGGTGTCGCTCGGTATCCGGTTCCCTCGCTGTCGCGTCGATCTGGTGTGCGCGGCGGAGTTAAGCTGCCGGCTGAGCACCGGAAACAACGCGTGTTCGACGAGCGAGCTTTTCCCGCTGCCGCTCACGCCCGCCACGACGCACAACACACCCAGCGGAAACTCGACCGACACACCACGCAAGTTGTGCAGCGTCGCGCCTGCCAGCGTCAGCCAACGATCGGGCGATCGGCGTTGATCCGCCGTTGGGATCAGCAACGCGCGGCGACCGGTCAGGAACGCGCCGGTGATTGACGCCTGGCAGTGTCGCAGATCGGTCGACGAACCCTGAAAGACGATCCGGCCTCCGTCGCGACCGGCTCCGGGACCAAGGTCGATGATTTGGTCGGCCGCGTCGAGAAACAGCGGCTGATGCTCGACCATGATCACGGTGTTGCCGGACTGTTGCAGTCGGCGAATCGCGGCCAAGACGCGCGGTTGCTCGGACGGATGCAGGCCGGACGCCGGCTCGTCAAGCACGTACATTGCGTTGTCCAGCCGCGTGGCCAGCAACGCCGCGAGGCTCGCTCGTTGACCTTCGCCGCGCGACAGGCTGCGCGGCGAGCGGTGCAGACTGAGATGCTCCAATCCAAGTTCGATCAGCGTCCGCAATCGAACGCTCAGCTCGGCGAGGACATTCGTGACAATCCACGTCGTGCTTGTTGACGCTGCCGTAGTGAGTCCGTCGATAATGCTGCGGAGTTCCGTGATCGTCATGCGTCGCAAGTTGTCGATGCCGCCTGACGCCATAGGACGGATTGTCAATCCGTCCGCAAGCAGTTCGGACAGCTCCGTTCCGCCAGATGGCTCGGGCGGATTGGCAATCCGTCCTACGAGACTTTGGAGCCTGACCCCACGGCCCAAGGCTTTGATGCGCGAGCCACCACACTCGGAACAGGATTGCCAGCCGCCATCTTTCTCGACGGTCCCCAGGCCGTTGCAGTGCAAGCAGGCTCCCAGCGAGTTGCCGAAATCGAAATGATCCGGCTCGAGCGCCGGGAACTCGACGTCGCAATCAAAACAGACAAGCCGCTTCGAGAACCGCGCGAACTGCCATTCGCGGCCATCCCATCCGACGGTTCGTGCTGTCGGACGGATTGACCAGCCGTCCGCGAATGGCTCGGACGGATTGACAATCCGTCCGACGGGTTTGTCTGGCGACTGATCCGTCAATGTTTCCCAGAGCACAATGCACCGGTCCGCGCCGTTTTGATACGCCTGCTCGACGCTGTCAAGCATTCTCGCGACGTCCGTCTTTCCGGCGATGAGTCGGTCCACGACGATCCACAACTTCGGTGTTTCATTTCCGGTGGCTTGTGGCTTGTGCGCGGCGAGTTCGCTTAGATCGATGGTTTCCGCGACGAACGAGTCCGTCGACGGTTGCGGTTGCATTGCGATCGCACGCACGAAACCGAGCTGTCGCCAGGTGTCGCTGGACTCGCTGTGGCCCAATGACCTCGCGGGAAGCGCGACGACGAAACGCGTCCCCTCAGGCAAGGCTCCCAACTGCACGACAACGTCGTCCGACGACCAAGAATTCAGCGGCGAGTCACACTGCGGGCAGTGAGCTTGGCCCACCCGAGCGAACAGCAATCGCAAGAGATCGTCGGTCTCGGTGATCGTGCCGAGCGTGGCTCGTGGATCAAACGACGACTCCGCACGGAAGGCGATTGCCGGAGGGAGATGTTCGAGCACATCGGCGTCGGGTCGCTCGATCCGTTCGAGAAACTGGCGGGCCGACGGCGCGAAAGTCTCGATGTAACGACGACGCCCTTCGGCGACGAGCGTGTCGAACGCTAAACTGCTCTTGCCGGCTCCGCTGACGCCCGTGATGGCGATCAGCTTGCCCAGCGGCAGACGTAGATCGATCCCGTGGAGGTTGTGAACGCGAACGCCTCGCAGTTCGATGTGCGACATGCCGCGAGAGGATAACGCTTGGACGTTGCAAAAGAGACCTGTCACACCGCGACGTCGGGCGACTCGGAGTGACGCTCGGCTGGCCGCGAGTCAAATGCCTGGGATGTCCAACTTCTCGTCGGCAGCGATTTGGCGCAGCTTCTTGAGTCCGCGAGCCTCCAATTGACGGGCACGCTCTTTGGTCACACCGAAGCGGTGGCCGACTTGTTCCAGTGTTTGCGGTTCAGATCCTTGGCGAAGTCCGAAGCGAAGCATCAGGATTTCACGTTCGCGCGGCTCCAGTTGCTCGAGGATCCGCATGAGGATGCCGTGCTGTGTATGGTTCTCGCGTTCGAGCTGGAACTGATTCGCACGCTCGTCGCGCGATGCCAGAAAGACCTCGTCGATTCCGGTCTTGAAGCGGTCGTGCAACGTATTCTCGGCCGGAATGGTGCGGGCGAAGTTCTTCATGATGGCCCACGAGGCGTACGTCGAGAATTTGTTGCCACGGCTGAAGTCGAACTT
>CAYSHJ010000291.1:0-3165 GCA_964430385.1 uncultured Planctomycetaceae bacterium | reverse complement strand
ATGCTGATCGCCTCGATCGCGATTCTGCTGATCCTGGTCCACGTGCGAAGCGTGTTCGTCATCTGCGTGACATTGCCGCTGGCGGTGTTGTTCTCGTTCCTGTCGATGTGGGTGCTGCGGCGACTGGGCATCATCGACATTCAGGCCAACATCATGTCGCTGGCCGGCATCACAATCTCGATCGGCATCTTGGTCGATCAGGCGATCGTGATGACGGAGAACGCCACTCACGCGCTGAAAGAACGCTTCGGCGACCGGCGCGTGAGCGGTGACATTCGTGAGTTTGTCATCCCCGCCTGCCGCATGGTTGGCCGGCCGATTTTCTTTTCGGTCATCATCATGCTGCTCAGTTTCATTCCGGTGTTCCTGCTGACCGGCCGCGAAGGAAAGCTGTTTCATCCGCTGGCATTCACGAAGTCGTTCGCTCTGATCGGCGTGGCGATCATTTCTGTCACGGTCGTGCCAGCGTTAATCCCCACGTTCCTGAAAGGTCACTTGCGCAGCGAAGAAGAAAACGCGATCGTGCGCAGCTTCATTCACATCTACAAGCCGCTACTAACGTGGGCACTGCCGAGGCGCAATCTGGTGATGTGGGGCTTCGCCGTGTTGCTGGTGCTGGCGGCCGGCATGTTTCCGCTGCAAGCCATCGTCGGTCTGGGGGCCAGTGAGACCGCTTGGCGAACGGCGTTCTTGGTCACGTTCGCGTTGGTCGTCGCCTTGACGGTGCTGTTCACGCGCGGAGTGCATTGGCAGGTGCTCAGCGGAGCGACACTCGTCTGGATCAGCCTGTGGGCTTATCACTTCCCAAAGATCGGCGTGTCGTTCATGCCCGCGCTCGACGAAGGGACGATGCTCGATATGCCGATCACCGTGCCGCGAGCGAGCGTCACTCAGGCCGCCGATGACTTGAAAGCTCGCGACGCGCTGCTGCGTGGCTTCCCCGAAGTCGAATCGGTGATCGGCAAAGCGGGCCGAGCCGACACGCCGACCGATCCCGCGCCGCTCGACATGGTCGAGACGTTCGTCAACTTCCGCCCGAAAGACCTGTGGCCGAAACGAGTGCTCCACTTCGATGACGCCTCGCGGCAGACGGCCGTTGTGCTGGAGGTGTTGGTCAGTCGTGGATTCATCGGCCGAGCGTTGGCTCAAGAGGGGGAGAAGGGGGGAGGGGGAGATGGGGAGAAGGATTCTGAACGTGAGGCGTTGATTAACGACGCCACCCAAAAAGCGATCGAACGTTTCGACGAAACGCTGCGCGAGTTCGCGTTGCGGCGATATCAAGATTTCGAGCGTGACCTCGGCCCGCAGTTGGTCGAGTTCGCGATCGGCGAGTTGCTGAAGGGTTGGCAAAAAGGGGGTGATTTACAGCACCCCGCCGAACTGAATGGGGCGCAATTCCACGAACGCTTCGGCCATTGGCTTTCGACCAATCCGGCCCTCGAGGACATCCAGGAATTGGTCCGCGAAGTCGCTCACGAGCTTCAATCTCGCGGCGTGATCGAAGATGTCGTCCACGCGACACGGCTCAACGAGCCGTTGATGACGAGGATCTGGCATCGCACGACCGAAGCGTTCGGCGCAAAGCGGCGGACGTTGGCCGCGAAGTTGCTCGAAGCGATCGAACTGGAGCGACTGCGTCGCTGGCGCGAGCACGTCCATCGCGTCAACTACGAACTCCTCGACCTCGCCGTGCGAACTTACAATTGGCTCGCGCTAGAAGAGTTGGCGAAAGCGGCTCGTAATCAAGGTCTGTTGCGAGACGCTCCGCACGGCGCACAGACGGAATCATTCGCCGAACGCGCGATCTCCGTGCAGTTGGGCAAGTTGGCAGTGATCCCTTCCCCTCTCCCCATGGGAGAGAGGACCGCAGCAAAAACGTTTGTCGAACTTCGCGAACAACTCGACACCGACTTTGCCAAAACATTGTTTCTCTGGCCGCGCACGACCGGACCGAAAGGGGACTTGGTCGACGACGAGATGGGCCGCGTGCTGCAAGTTCCCGGCTGGAGCAATATCTTCACACAACCGATCATCAACCGGATCGAAATGCTCTCGACCGGCGTACGGACCGACATCGGTGTGAAAGTGTTTGGGCCAGACCTCGAGACCATTGACCGCGTCTGCAAGCAGATCGAGACAGCTCTCAAACCGATCCGCGGAACTCGTGACGCTCTGGCCGCTCCGATCATGGGCAAGGGATATTTGGAGATCGAAATTCGCCGCGACGAGGCGGCTCGATACGGCATCTCGGTCGAGGACATTCAGAACGAAATCGAAATGGCGCTCGGCGGGCGAGTCGTCACCTACACGGTCGAGAAACGCGAACGCTTCCCGGTTCGCCTGCGATACGCGCGCGCCGATCGCGAGGACGAAGAGTCGATTCGCCAACTGCTCGTCGCGGCCGGCGGCGGCGGTTCGGCGATGTCGACCAGTGGCGGCATGTCGTCCGGCACGACGACTGCCGCTTCCAAATCCGGCAGTAGCGGCTCAATGGCCCGGAGCAGCGATAGCAGTTTGACGCCGCGGGCGACTGGCAGTTCGATCACGGAAGCTCACAAAGGCATGTCCGGACATGCGGGTACGCGGCGATTGATTCCGCTCGCCGCCGTGGCCGACGTGCGCATCGCCGAAGGTCCGGCGATGATCAAGAGCGAGAACGGCCGACTGGTGAGTTACGTGACGCTGAACGTGCGCGGTCGCGACATCGTCGGCTTCGTCGATGAAGCTCAACGCGTCGTCGCCAACAAAGTCCCGCTGCCCGAAGGAGTCAATATCGCCTGGAGCGGCGAGTTCGAACATCAAGTCCGAGCCGCCGAAACGTTGCGAATCGTCTTCCCGGTCGTGCTCGTCCTGATCTTCGTAATCCTGTACCTGACCTATCACGATTTTTGGGACGCCGCGCTGATGATGCTCGTCGTGCCGGAAGCTCTCGCGGGCGGAGTGTTCTTTCTGTACTTCTTTCCCAAAATCATGAATGGCTGGGCTGCCCCGCCGCTGGACTTCAGCGTGGCCGTGTGGGTCGGCTTCATCGCCTGCTTTGGCATGGCGACCGAGACGGGCATCATCATGCTGGTCTACCTGCGCGAAGCGATCGACAAGCGCGGTGGACTGGAGAAGATTCAGTCGCTCGAAGAACTGCGACAGGCCGTCATCGAAGGGGCCGTC
>CAYSHJ010000290.1:0-11253 GCA_964430385.1 uncultured Planctomycetaceae bacterium | reverse complement strand
TCCGGTTCGAGTGTTGGTGGCTTCTCCGAACCGGACGCTAGCGCGTTCCGGCTGATGGGCGGATTCGCTTTCGGACGGAGACCCAACGTCCAAACGGAGAGAGCCTGCTGCATGTCGGAGAACACAACGGCCAGGCGTTGGAAATCGTCGGAGAACGCCGCGGATTGTCCGGAAAGTGTCCGGCCGCGAAGTTTTCGCAACCGATACATTGAGACGAGGCGTTGGATTCGGCTCGGTGGTTCGGCGGATTTTGCGCGTGCGGGCGTCGCACAAGCTGCCAGCTTGTGATTTGGGGCGTGCGAGTTGATGGCGAGATCGGAAAGACAGGAACGGAATCGAAATTCGATGCGCGAGGAGGCGTTGTGAGTTGACGGCGTCGAGTGCGCGTTCGGCTCGCAAGCTGGCAGCTTGCGGCTACGGGTGGCAAGGAGGTCATCATGGGTTGGGCGAATTGGCTGGAGGCGGTGCGAGGTTGGCGGGCTGGGGCGCGGCGAGGCTCACAGCGGCGCGCTCCGCAGGGGCGGGGAATTGAAGCGCTCGAAATCCGCAATCTGCTGACGGTGACGTTTGCCGAAGGCGGCATGCTGGCGGTCAATGACCGCAACATGGCTGTGGTCGCGGTTGGCGATTTAGACGGCGATGGCGATCAAGACGTCCTTGGCCTGTCTCATGAGCCAAGTGTTTTCCCCAATGCTGTATTCCTAAACAACGGCGATGGAAGCTTCGCAGAAGGACGGCCGCTAGTCATCGACGGACATCCTCGCACCGCAGTCGCGCTTGCAGATGTTGATGGTGACGGTGACCTCGATGCCTTCATGACGCAGAATTACAGGGACACCGTTCTTAACACGCCTCAGCAGCATCTCGTGTTCTTGAATGATGGTCTCGGCAACTTATCGGATAGTGGGCAGCGTCTCTCAGTTCCAGCGTCTGATTACAGTGATAACTCTATTGATACCGACGTTGCTTTGGGCGATTTCGACGGCGATGGTGACGCCGACGCTTTGGTGACGGTTGAGGAATCGCACACTCAACAACTTCTTCTGAACGATGGCACAGGGCTTTTTTCAGATAGCGGACAACAGTTCGGAACAGTGAATTCAAGTGGTCCAATTGCCGTCGGCGATCTCGACGGTGACGGTGATTTGGACGTGGCCGTCGGATCGCTCATTCACTTTAATTCTGGAAGTGGAACTTTCTCTACAGTAGTCCTGGGTGCCACTATTCCTGGTGTTCTGGGACCAGGAGATGTCGCCTTTGGCGACTTAGATAACGATGGTGACCTCGACATGGTGCTGTTCGGTCGGAGGGACCGGGTGTTGATGAACGATGGCACCGGCCAGTTTCAAGTCACAAGCCAGCGTTTCGACGACACAAGGACAGCAGGGGCGGTGGCGCTGGGAGATCTTGATGGCGATGGTGATTTGGATTTGATTGCGACGGACGGGATCAGCGGCAGCGACATCTTTTTGAATGTCGGAACGGGAACCTTTGTGAAAGCTCTCCAAATTCTGAATGCTACCACTACCGAGTTCCATCCTGCTGATCACGATGTGTCGCTCGCCGATCTCGATAACGACGGCGATCTGGATGTCGTGTTAGGAACCGAAGCGACCTCGATCTTTCTGAATCAATACACTCCGCCGGAAGTGACGCTGCCCGCTGGTGGCGGCTCATACGAACTGTTGAAGTCGGGTGAAGACTTTGTGCTTCGCACGACCGCAGGCGTCGAAATCGCGCGGGCGAAACTCGATGACGCGACGCAGTTGCTGATTCGCGGTTCGGACGGGGACGACACTCTGACGGTGGATTTCTCTGGCGGGAATCCGATTCGGGCAGGCAGGCTCACGTTCGAGAATTCACGCGGCGACGACCGGCTCTTTTTGATCGGCGGCTCAGCCACGAATGCGGAGCACCGCTTCTCTGGGATCAATGAGGGCCTCGTGAATCTGGATGGCCGGACGATCAATTACAGCGGAGTGGATCTGCTCGGCGATCACCTGACGACAACCAACCGGGCGTTTCGTCTCGGCAGTGGAAACGACTCGGTGGAGCTGTTGAACAATGGCTTTGTGAGCGACGGGCGGAGCCTGCTCGACTTGTTCGGCGGCCTGATGGGGGTGAGTCTCACGAATCCCAGCGGATCATTCGCGATCTATGCCGGTGCGGGTGACGACACCGTGACTCTCTTCGGAGCGGACGCGCTGCTGGCTTGTCCTGTGCAAGTCTTTGGCGAAGAGGGCCACGACGTGCTCAAGGGACTGATGACCGGTGATTTGCTCGACGGCGGCGCGGGGAACGATGTGCTCAACGGACGCGGCGGGAACGACACGCTGCTGGGGGGCGACGGACTCGACACGTTGATGGGCGGGGCGGGTCACGATTCGCTGACGGGTGGAGATCAGCACGACAAACTCAGCGGCCAAGCCGGGAACGACTCGCTGAGCGGCGGGCAGGGGAATGACCTGCTCACCGGCGACGCCGGCCGCGATTCGCTCGTGGGGGGCGAGGGCCAGGACACGCTCCGGGCCGGCGAGGGCATTGACACTCTGCAAGGCGATGCCGGACGAGACCTGCTCGTGGGGGGCGCTGGCAACGATCGGCTCGACGGCGGCGCGGACGACGATTGGCTGCAAGGCGAAGACGGCAACGACTCGCTGGTTGGCTCGTCCGGCAACGACGTGCTCCAAGGGGGCACCGGCCGCGACACACTGCTCGGCGGAGATGGCGACGACCGAATGCTCGGCGGCAGCAACAACGATCTGCTGCTGGGCGGCCTCGGCAACGATTCGCTCGACGGCGGGCTGGGCACGGATACGCTGGCGGGCAACGACGGCGACGATGTGATCGTCGGGTTGCCGTCCGAGATTGATGAGGCGTTTGGTGCGTAGCCGCAAGCTGCCAGCTTGCGGGGGTCTCGGCCATGCGATGAAGGTCACAAGCTGGCAGCTTGTGGCTACGGGCGATGGTTGGAGCCGACTGATTCGGACAAAAGGACGTGCGGATTGGGGTTCGGTGGGGTATTCTGTGTTCGCGGTCGGTGGTGATCGTTCGACTCAAGTACGACGGCCTCATTCAGGACTGAAGGAAATGGACGCATCGGACTATTCATCGTGGTGGCAATTGCATCTGCGATTCGCTCGCGGGGAAACGCTGAGTGCCGAAGAACAGAGTCGCTATGAAGCGATTCGCGATGAACTGGATCGCGACGACGAGCTGCCACTGCTGGCGAATGCCAAACACGCCCGAACCGACTTGCGACAGCTCGAAGCGGAACGGGATGAACTCGAACGGCAGCGACAGCAGTTGGATTCGCGGATTGCAGCGCTGGAGGATCGGCTCAGCGGGCAGGCTCGACAGCTCCTCGGAGTCGGAGAGTAGTTCGTGGCGCATCCGAAGCATGCCGACGTGCGTACCCGCTACGACTGCTGCTGCGGGTATTGCGGCGTCTGTGAAGACGATGCCGGGGGTGAATTGACCGTCGATCACTTCGTCCCGGTCGCCGCTGGCGGCGGCGATGATGACGAGAATCTGATCTATGCCTGCTTTCGATGTAATCTCTTCAAAGCGGATTTCTTCTCGTCCGAAGCGGATCATTTGAGCGGAAACGTGCTGCTGCATCCGCTGCGCGATGACTTCTCGTTGCACGTTCGACTCGCGGAAGAAACCGGGCAATTGGTCGCCCTGACAGATACTGGACGTTTTCAGATTCGCCTGTTGCGGCTCAACCGTCAGTCCCTCGTGGCGATGCGACTACGGAAGCAGTTTCGGAGCTTGCTGGCCGCTCGACAAACTCTCCTCGAATCGGAAGTTCGCGAACTCCGCGCGATCGTTGGCGCTCAAGGCCGATACATCGAACACCTGGAGTCACTTGTCGAACGAGAACCGCCGCTCGGAACGACCAGCGATTGAAGGCCAACGGCGACAGCTTGTGGCTACGGGCGGCGAAACCGTTCTTGAGCGATTTCGCTGATTGGCATAGGCTGCGGTCATCATGAGCTTGCCCGAAATTCAATCGTTGATTTCGCAGTTGCCTCGGTCCGAGCAAGAAGAGTTGCTGCGGTCGTTGGCTGGAAAATTGAGCGAAGCACCGACAGGCGGCAATACGGGGCGTTCGAGTCCTCCAAAGGCCATCGACCGCGATAAGTGGATCGAGAAGCTCAAACGCTTGCAGTCACTCACGGACGGCAAGGGGCTGCGGCCGACGCAAGAAATTCTTGACGAGCTGCGCGCAGATCGGAATTGACCGTTGAACGTATTGCCGTGAAGCGAGATTCCTCATGACCGCACTGCTCAATCAGCCGCCGTCGCCGAACGCAGCCGATCCCGATGCCTTTCGCTACGTCCACTCGACTGGCGTGCCGGCGATCTTGGAACGGGTGCAGGCTTCTTTGCTGGTCACGACGTATCAGCTCGGCAAGCTGGCGGTGTTTCGTGCTCGGCAGGAAAAGCTGTCGATGCTGCTCCGCACGTTCGACAAAGCGATGGGTGTGGCCGTCGGTCAAAACCGCATGGCAGTCGGCACGCGAAACTCCATCTGGACGTTGCACAATGATCCCGCGACCGCGGAGAGTCTCGATACCACGATCCGTCACGATGCCTGCTTTCTGCCGCGAGCTAGTCATGTCACGGGTGATGTGAGCGTGCATGAATTGGCTTGGACCGGCGATGAGTTGTGGCTGGTCAATACGAAGTTCTCGTGCCTCTGCACGCTGGATTCCGCCGTCAGCTTCAGGCCGCGCTGGAAGCCGAGCTTTGTCACGCGGCTGGCTCCTGAAGATTGCTGCCACTTAAACGGGATGGCGATGCTCGATGGTCAGCCGAAGTATGTCACGGTGTTGGCCGCGACCGACACGCCTCAAGGCTGGCGAGCGTTCAAGCGAGACGGTGGCTGCCTGATCGACGTTCCCAGCGGTGAGATCGTCATTCGCGGCCTTTCGATGCCACACTCGCCGCGCGTGTATCGCGGCCAAGTCTGGCTGCTCGATTCTGGCACCGGACGGCTGGTGACAGCCGATCTCCAGCGAGGCACGATCGACACCGTGGCCGAACTCCCCGGTTTCACTCGCGGCCTGGCCTTCGCGGGGGACTACGCCTTCATCGGCCTGTCTCAGGTCCGAGAATCCAACACCTTCAGCGGTCTGCCCATCGTCGAACGACTTACGGCTGACGAACGCAAGTGCGGCGTGTGGGTCGTGCAACTCTCCACCGGCGGCATCGTGGGTTTCATCGAGTTCGAACGCCGCGTCCAGGAAATCTTCGACGTGCAACTGCTCGCCGGCTGCCGCTTCCCCGCAATCATCGGGTTGCAGAAAGAGGAACTGAACCACCTCTATGTGCTGCCGAACGCGGCGTAATCCCTGTTGTGGCCGGTCTCCTGACCGCGCCACCCCGGCCGACTGAAGGTCTCCACGAAAGGCCACAACCGGCATCGGATGCGAAAATCATTCGGCGGCTCGAACGAGGAGACCTGCGGTCAACGAGCTGTGGCTCGGTCAGGAGACCGGCCACAACCGGTGCCCTGAGAAGACCGGCCACAACCGCGTCTCTTCGATCAACATTGAGGGTCGATGGCGCGCTCGGCTCTCCTGTCGCGGAGCGACAGGGCTACGAAGTCACACGTTGTCTCCTCCTGTAGACGTGCCACCTGACGCTACCGGGCCTCGTTCGCCCCACTTCCAGCCAGCGAGTTCCGGCATGTCGTCGCCGTATTTGGCGACGTACTGCTTGTGCTCGAGCACCTTGTCGCGGAGTGCTTGCTTGGCGTAGGCGGCTCGCGAGGCGAGTTGCGGGACGCGATCGATCACGTCGTTGACCAGCGAGAAGCGATCCAATTCGTTCATCACCACCATGTCGAACGGCGTGGTGGTCGAGCCTTCCTCTTTGAAGCCGCGGACGTGCAGGTTCTTGTGTCCGTTGCGGCGGTACGTCAGCCGATGAATCAGCCACGGGTAGCCGTGGAAGGCGAAGATCACCGGCTTGTCCGTTGTGAAGATCGCGTCGTATTCGTGATCGGACAGGCCGTGTGGGTGCTCTTTCGGCGGTTGCAGCTTCATCAGATCGACCACGTTGACAACGCGGATTTTCAAATCGGGAACATGCTTCCGGATCAGTTCGACGGCGGCCAGCGTTTCGAGCGTTGGGACGTCGCCGCAGCAGGCCATGACGACATCCGGCTCGCCCCCTTTGTCATTCGAGGCGAATTCCCAGATGCCGATACCGGCGGTGCAATGCTTGATGGCTTCATCCATCGTCAGCCACTGCGGAGCCGGTTGCTTACCCGCCACGATCACGTTGACGTAGTTGCGGCTGCGGAGGCAGTGGTCGGTGACGCTCAGCAGCGTGTTCGCGTCGGGCGGCAGGTACACGCGGATGACCTCGGCTTTTTTGTTGATGACGTGGTCGAGGAAGCCGGGGTCTTGGTGCGAGAGGCCGTTGTGGTCCTGCCGCCAGACGTGCGAACTGAGAAGATAATTCAGCGACCCGATCGGCCGCCGCCACGGAATGTGGTTGCACGTCTTCAACCATTTCGCGTGCTGGTTGAACATCGAATCGATGATGTGAATGAACGCCTCATAGCACGAGAAGAACCCGTGCCGCCCCGTGAGCAGATAGCCTTCCAACCACCCCTGGCATTGATGCTCGCTGAGCACTTCCATCACGCGGCCGTCCGGCGAGAGGTGATCGTCTTCAGGCAGAATGTCCGCGACGTAGCAGCGGTTCGTAACCTCCAACACGTCCTGCCAGCGGTTCGAGTTGTTCTCGTCGGGGCTGAACACGCGAAAATTCTTCGCGTCGAGATTCAGCTTCATCACGTCGCGCAGAAACGTCCCCATGTGGCGAGTCGCTTCGGCATCGACCGCACCGGGCTTCGTCACCTTGACCGCGTAATCGCGGAAGTCCGGCATCTTCAGATCGCGCAGCAGCAGCCCGCCGTTGGCGTGCGGATTGTCGCTCATGCGGCGATGGCCGGTGGGAGCGATCTCGGCGATCTCCGGTTTGAGTTTGCCGCCCGCGTCAAACAACTCTTCGGGCCGATAGGTCTTCATCCAGTTTTCGAGAATCTTGACGTGGCCCGGCGAGTCCATGTTCCCCATCGGGACTTGGTGCGAACGCCAATAGTCCTCGGCCTTCTTGCCGTCGATCTCGGCCGGGCATGTCCAGCCTTTCGGACTGCGGAGCACGATCATCGGCCACGCGGGGCGACCTTGGAATCCCTTCTTGCCGCGAGCCTCTGCCCAAATCCGTTTGATTTCGGCGGTCGCCTCGTCGAGCACCGCCGCCATCTGCTGGTGCATCGCTTCTGGCTCGTGCCCTTCGACGAAGTACGGCTTGTAGCCATAGCCCTCGAACAACTTCGTCAGTTCTTCTTTCGGGATGCGGGCCAGAAAACATGGGTTGGCAATCTTGTAGCCGTTGAGATGCAGGATCGGCAGCACCGCTCCGTCGCGTTCCGGGTTGAGAAACTTGTTGGAATGCCAACCAGTCGCGAGCGGTCCGGTCTCGGCCTCGCCGTCGCCGACGATGCAGGCCACGATCAAATCGGGATTGTCGAATGCCGCTCCGAACGCATGCGACAAGGCGTAACCCAGTTCGCCCCCTTCGTTAATCGAGCCAGGTGTCTCCGGCGCGACGTGGCTGGGAATGCCACCGGGGAAGCTGAACTGCGTAAACAGCCGCTTCATCCCCTCTTCGTCCTGGCCGATGTTGGGATAGAACTCGCTGTATGTCCCTTCAAGATACGCATGCGCCACCAGCGCCGGACCACCATGCCCCGGCCCGATGATGTAGATCATGTTGAGGTCATCGCGCTTGATGACGCGGTTGAGATGCACATACATGAAATTCAAGCCCGGCGTCGTCCCCCAGTGCCCGACCAGCCGCGGCTTGACGTGCTCGCGCTTGAGCGGCTTTCTCAGAAGCGGGTTGTCGAACAAATAAATCTGTCCGACTGACAGATAGTTCGACGCTCGCCAATAGGCGTCTATCTTGCGCAGTTCGTTGGTGGAGAGAGAACCTTGCGCCACGGCCTTACTGTCGTGGCGAGACTTCCGTTTCATGCCGGTGGATACCGTTGTCATTGGTCATTCCTTGTGCGGTTAAAAGTCAGGTTTGGGCCGGGAGTTGATCTTGATGAAAAGGACTTCTGCGCCGCACTGGAAAGATTGAATCGTGTTTCATGACAGTGTCCGGTTTCAGAGTTTCTCCCGTTTGTCGCCAACTCGAAGGAATTCGATGCGGTGATTGGCGTCCGGGTTGCGCGGGGACGGGCCGGCCACCAGGATGGCGAAGTCGCCGGAAACCTGATGTTCGTGGAGCCAGTTGCGAGCGAAGTCGCACCCGTTCTCCTGATCCTCGGCGAGCTGCTCCGCATGCACGCCGTAGGAGAACACCAAGCCCTGGCAGACGGCAGCCTCGCGGCTCAAGGCGACAATCCATTCGGCCGGTTTGAATCGCGAGATCATCCGCGGGGTGGTGCCGGTCCGAGTGGGCACAAACACGGCGGCGCACGGCACCGTCTGCAGCGCGTGCTCGACCACCGATGCGATCGCTTCGGCGGCGTTGGCCGGCGGGCCCTGGCGGGACATCGCCCTGAAATCGTTGAGCCGTGTGGGCGGCCGGTGTGCCTCCGTATAGGCCGCGATCTTGGCCAGCATCGACACGGCTTCCTCGGGAAACTTGCCCATCGCAGATTCACCCGAGAGCATGATGCAGTCGGTGCCGTCCAGGATGGCGTTGGCCACATCCGTGGACTCGGCACGCGTGGGCAGGCGGCTCGATACCATGGATTCGAGCATCTGCGTGGCCGTGATGACCGGCTTGCCCGCGAGGCTGGCCTTGGCGATGAGTTGCTTCTGCAGGATGGCCATCTGCTCGATCGGCACTTCCACTCCCAGATCGCCGCGCGCCACCATAATGCCGTCCGCCGCCTTCAGAATTTCGTCAAAGTTGAGGAGGGCGTCCGCACGCTCGATCTTGGCGATGACAAAGGGCTGTTTGCCAATGTCCTTGGCGGCGGCGCGGACGGCTTCGATGTCCGCGGCTGTCTCCACAAATGACTGGCTCACCGCGTCCACGCCATTCTGGAGCGCAAATTCCAGGCAGGCGCGGTCGTGGTCGGTAAACGCGCCAACACCAAGATCAATGCCCGGCAGGTTAAGACCTTTCTTGGAACGCAGCTCGCCGCCGACCGCAACTCGGCAATGCACATCGTTGCCCGCCACGCGCTCGACGATCAATTGCACCAGTCCGTCGTTCAAGAACAGCCGGTCGCCCGGCTTCACGACCTGGGGCAATCGCGGGAAGCTCATCGCAACCCGCTGGGCGTTGCCGACGATGTCCTCGCTGGTCAGCGTGAAGGCGTCGCCGGGGAGCAGTTGGATCGGCTCCGGCTCGATCTTGCCAACGCGCATCTTGGGACCGGGCAGGTCGGCCATGATGGCGACGCGGCGGCCTGTGGCTCGCTCGGCGGCACGGATCCGTACAATGCGTTCGGCGTGCCCCGTGAACTCGCCGTGCGAGAAGTTGAGCCGCGCAACGTTCAACCCCGCGCGAATCAGACGCTCGATCATCTCCGGCGATTCCGAGGCCGGCCCGATCGTGGCGACAATTTTGGTCTTGTAGTTTGGCAGCATCAAGTCACCTCGCAAAGGGGCCCGTGCCCAGAATGTCGGCGGTCTTGCCATGCAGGTCGAAGCCGACCAGGCCGTTCAGCGAGAAGTTCAGGTCCCGCACGCGGTTGAAGGCACGATGAATCTTGCGATTGAGGGCAAGCAGCAGGAACTGGTCATTGACGCCCCGCCAGCCGACCACCTACCAATCATTTCGTTCCCAATAGGATGTCGCGGACCTCGGCCAGTTCTTTGCGTTTGGCGGCGTCCACTTTCGGAAAGTGCAGTTCGAGCGAGGAGAGCGTGTCGATCACGGCCGCGGCGACGACGATGCGCGTGAACCACTTGTTGTCGGCCGGGACCACATACCAGGGCGACTCCTCGGTCGCGGTGTGGCGGATCGTGTCCTCGTAGGCGTCCATGTAGTCGCCCCAGAAGTCACGCTCGTGAGCATCCGCGTTCGAAAACTTCCAGTTCTTCTCCGGTTCGTCCAGCCGGCTGAGGAACCGCTTGAGTTGCTCCTTCTTCGAGACGTGCAAGAAAAACTTTCGCACGATCACGCCGTTGTGCGTGAGGTACTTCTCAAAGTTGCTGATGTCCTCGAAGCGATCGTCCCAGATGTGTTTGGTGACGACTTTTGGCGGCAGTTTTTGTTTGGCGAGGTGCTCCGGATGCACGCGCACGGCCAGCGTCTCTTCGTAATACGACCGATTGAAGATGCCGATCCGACCACGCTCCGGCAGGCACTTCATGCAGCGCCACAAATAATCGTGATCGAGGTCTTCGCTCGTCGGAGCTTTGAACGAATAGACCTGGCAACCCTGCGGATTGACCCCCGACATGACATGCTTGATCGCTCCATCTTTTCCGGCCGCGTCCATCGCCTGAAAGATCAACAACACCGACCAGCGGTCCTGGGCATAAAGCATCTCTTGCAACTCGGCGAGCGCCTCGATCCCTTCCTGTAATGCTTGCTTCGCCTGTGGTTTCTGCTCCTCCTTCAGCCATGCTGTGTCACCGGAGTCGATATCCTTGAGCCGGAACTTTTTCCCGTCCGTGATGCAGTAGTGGTCCGCCAGCTTGTGTGACCGTTCGAGCAGGTCTTTGAGTTTCATGGTGAGCTCTCTGAGTTGTGAGGCCGATCAGCCGGAACGCGCTAGCGTCCGGTTCTGGAACGTCGCTGCAAACCGGACGCTAGTGCGTTCCGGCTGATTCGTTGAGCGCGACAAATCGCCCCACTTGTGCCACCGACGCGCGCTCTCTCGCACAGCACGCTCACAGCGAAATCCCGTTCTTCTTCGCGAATGCCTGACGAGTTTCTTCGCCGACGAAGTAGTACTTCGTCCCCTGCCATTCGAGCGTTGCGGCCGCTGCGTACTTGGGGAACCGCGTAAAGCTGATCGGATCCAAGACCATGTAGGGTTTGAGGTAGTACTCGTTTTGATGCAGCGACAAGTACGTTTTCACAAAGTCCATGATCCGATCGTCGATCCAACCAGCAGTGGCTTCCGGGTCTGGGGCTTCCAGCGAGAACTCCACGCGAACGTGCGGCTCGAACTTCATCAAAATCGGCAGGATGTCGAGGTTGTAATCGAGCACCAGTTTGCGGACGTCGAAGTCCGTCGAAGCCGAGAATCGCAGC
>CAYSHJ010000289.1:0-2450 GCA_964430385.1 uncultured Planctomycetaceae bacterium | reverse complement strand
GCTGTATTGGGTCACGCCCAATGCGGCGCCGACGCTCTGCATTCACGGCACCGAGGACAAGTACGTCGCTCACGAGCAAGCGGTATGGCTGATTGACAAGCTCAAAGCAGCGACCGTCGAAGCCGAACTGCTCACGCTTGAAGGAGCCGGCCACGGCTTCAAAGGCGCCGACGCCGAAAAGGCCGAGCAAGCGCTGTTCGAATTCTTCGACAAACACCTGAAGCGGTGAGCCGTCACAAAGATTCTGAAATCGAACGCAGAGTTAACCGGCGGAGGACCCGCGCCAGCGGGACCGAGGTCTGGTTGAACGACGTGTTAGGTCTTTCGTTATACATGCGGTGGCTATGACTCAACAGAGACAACGACCGATACAGAATTTTCCCGCCAAGCCTGCGGGAGATACGAGGTCTGTAGCAAAGGACACCCCAATTCCTCCTATGACCCAGATTATGACCCAGCGTTGTCAGAACGCCTCTGCAGGCTTCTTTGCATGGCCGGACATGATGAGGGCGATGACTCCCCATTCGAAAATGCGAAGAGGCGTGTAGATAACGAAGTAGTACAGAGCCGCTTCCTTCTCGGAGATTGGAGCGGTGAAGAGAAAGACACCCACTCCGAGGACCAGTCCAAGAAGCCAACGAAGCGTGCCATAGGCGACTGCTCTACCAAATGTGGCGGAGTTGCGAGTGATCAACCTCACACCAACAAAGCACCATGCGCAATATACGATGTACTTGATGACGGCGTAGAGGAACATGTGGACGGCTCCTTCAAAGAGTCCTAACAGTTTAATTAGCCCGCGTGATTCTTACGGGCGGCGACGGAAGCCTACCGCGGTTGGTCGAGTTGCGACAGACGCAGGGTCAAATTCTAGAGGCGGGGTCAGAAACTCGCCCGCGGGCGACAAAATCAGGCCCCGATCCCTGGCGGACGTGCGGATCAGTTTGAAATCGCGAGGTCGACCGACCGTGCGCATCGAATTGGTGCGGCAGCCCAATGGTCTGCGATTTTGGGTGCGCCGAAATGGCAAACGCTCACGCTTGGTTCCCGAAGGCACGGCCAGCGAGATCGCGAGCCGGATTCGACGCTGGATGTCTTCACTCGCCGGTCAGATGTAAGAACGCTAACAGCCCATCGACAAAAGAGTGTCGATGCGCTTCGGACAAGTGCCTAGTGCCGCAACTGGGAATTGATGCGTCATGGAAGCGGTTTGACATTCCGCTTGAAAGGCGTACGACTTCCCGGTGTGGCCACCGTCGGGCTTGTCCCGGCGGGGCCATGACTGGAGAGCTACCACCACTGCCATTTCCTGCGGATCGCTGGCTCTCCGTGGGGCTTGTCCCCACGGGAGCAACGACTTCTGGCCGGTGAGTCATCCGCTCCGTGGGGACAAGCCCCACGGGGGCGATCCGAGTTGCCGACGGTGTTGGTAGCTGGCCAGTCAGCGCTCCGCCGGGGCAAGCCCGACGGTGGCGAACACGCTCCGGTAAACCGTGGTCGTTTCTGACAGATCAATTCGCAGTTGCCGCACTAGTACGCAGTTCGCAACCCGCTGCGCGAACAAACTCGTCTTCCGAGACTGAGCTCGTCCTCTACAATCCCGCGTTGCTTGATTGTTTGGACGAGGAATCCTCATGCGCTGTCAGGGACGACTGCGGATCCTGGTGCTTGTCGTTTGCGCTGTCTTCGTACCGTTTGCCGAGACGCGACGCACGTTCGGAAACGATGGCGTCGATTCAAGAGGCTCGATTGCCGTCGCTCATCCCTGGCACGACGATGCCACATTGCGCGATGTCGCGACTGTCGGGGAGAAGTTAGCTTGGTCGGTCGGCGATCACGGCGCAGTGTGGCAAACGGCGGACGGCGGAGAGACGTGGCGATTCGTGCCGACGCCGGTGAACGCTCATTGGAACAGCGTCTGCTTTCTCTCCGATCGAGTCGGCTGGATCGCCGGTGGCGACACCGAGCCGTTCACTCGGCGAAGTCGTGGGGCGTTGTTGGTCACGAAAGATGGCGGGGCGTCATGGCAGTCGGTGTCGACGGCAGCGTTGCCTCGACTGCGGTATGTCCGCTTCTTCGACACGAAGCAAGGTGTCATTGCGGGCGAAGCGACGTCGCGGCATCCGACGGGAACTCTGATCACGAACGACGGCGGTAAGACATGGCTGGACGTCGGCGGCGAACCGAGTGACGGTTGGCTGGCGGCGGACTTCCTGGGGCCGCACCAAGGGCTGCTCGGTGGTCCGCGCGGGAAAGTTTCGATCATTGTGGATCAACGACTGTTGCCCACGCGAGTCGATCCGTCGAGCTGGCGGCGCATTCGCGGTGTGCGGATGCAGCGAGACCTCACGGGTTGGCTGGTTGGCGATGGCGGCTTGGTGTTGAAGACTGAAACGGGCGGAGTTACGTGGGACGTTCCGGCCGGTGAGTTGCCCAGCGAACTGCGCGAC
>CAYSHJ010000288.1:0-3333 GCA_964430385.1 uncultured Planctomycetaceae bacterium | reverse complement strand
GACAAAAATCGAATCGTGACCGTCATTGAGTTGCTTTCACCCGCGAACAAGACGCGCGGGTCGATGGGCCGTCGGCATTACATATCCGCAAACGCAACAATGTGCTCGACTCGTTGGCCCATTTCGTCGAGATCGACTTGTTGCGCGGCGGTGAACGATTTGAAGGCTACACAAAGCTTCCGCCCAGCGACTATCTCATAGCCGTCAGCCGCGAGCCGATTCGCCCGACCGCCGATTGGTGGCTCGTGCCGCTGGAGCAACGCTTGCCAGAGATCCACATCCTGCTCTGCAAAGGGGACGCCGACATTCCGCTCGATCTGCAAGCGGTTCTGAACACCGTTTATGACCGCAGCGACTACGGCCGCCGCCTCCGCTACGACCAGCCATCAGAACCACCGCTGACACCCGCTCAAGCCGCATGGGCGAGCGAACTGGTCGCAGCCCATCAAGGTTCTTCGGTTAGCGAGTAATGCGCGAATTTCATCGACCACTCCGGCCGAGGCGACAAAGACGTCTACGAAGTCGCGCGGCTGCTGAGCAAAGACATTTGAGACGCAGTTTGTAGCCGGCCAACGCGGACCTCGATTCCAATGATGCTCTTCGGGAGTGAACCATCAACTCGGCTAGGACTGATGCAACTATGCCGGCAAAAAGTGATTGGACTGAAGTTGTTAAAAATCGTCGAAAGCTGTGGGGCGAGACGGATGTGTTTGATGATGCCTCGGTGATCGAGGCGTTTGCCGAGCAGTGGCACAAATTCTTCGAGGTCGTGCTCTCGTGGTATCCAGAACAATCTTGGAATTCAATTCTTTGTGTCTGTATCGAATACTTTGGGACGTTCGATATCGCACCGACCATCGACCTGAGTCCAAAGAGCCTTTCGGGGTGCAACCTCAAATTCACAGAGCTCTATCGGAAGCTACACGGCGAGTTTCCTGACGACGCAGCTTTCGGTCTCGCATGTAAACAGGAAGAGGCACGATTCGTTAGTGCTTTGATGGCAGCTTGGAATAAGGTCCGCACAGAACCGACGATCGCGAGTATTGTTCGACGCCGAGCGATCCCGTTTCGCGTCATCAATTCAGACAGGTCTGATGTTCCGCCGCTGATTGATGTGCCTTCGTTGAGTGAGTATGTGGCCTAGTCGAGTCGGGCAGGCTTGAAGGCACGCGAGCCGCATGCGTTACGACTCCACCTCGACCACCATCCACACCAATTCTGCCAGCGAGTCGGCTTTCATCTTTTCCAGGACTTTGTGGCGGCGAGTCTCGACGGTGCGCAGGCTGATGAGCAGTTCGTTGGCGGTCACTTTGTTGAACTTGCCGCCGACCATGTTTCACACGACTTAGCGCTTCTTGCGGAAAGGCCATACTAACCCGATGGGCAAGCGAGGGCGTCAAAAATCAAGTGTGAAATCGGACACTTCTCGCTGATCCCGACTGCTTGACCCCCACCCGCTTGTCGGGTGGGTGAAAGAGATGGTGAGGGTAAGTGAGGAATTCTCCCCTTCCGTCTTCCGCTTGTCCTGGTCCGCCGCCTCCGGCGGCGGACCAGGACAAGCGGAGGGAGGTGTGAAGGTGCGTTTCTAGCCGTCCGATTTGATTCACCCACCCGACCAGCGGGTGGGGATCTGTTGGGATCGGCAAGGAGTGTCTGAAATCGTCTCTCGCTTGCGCTCTTTGAAGTTGCTCGTTTCCAGCCGCGGAGCGGCGACATCGTGTAGCCGGGGGTGCAAACCCCCGGAAATCAGCATCACAATATGGCCAAGCCCCGGCGGGGCGACATCAAAGTATTCACCCACCATTTGGTGTCGCCCCTCTGGGGCTTGGCCAGGAATTCTCCTCTTTCCAGGGGCTGGCGCCCCTGGCTACACGATGTCGCCGCTCCGCGGCTAAAAACTACGCAACGGCAATATTTGCGCTTCGGGTTGGTTTTGTTAGATGCTCTTAACACTTCCGGGGTGAGACTTGTCCAAATCGAGGGAGAATTCAATCCGTTCGTTGAGCACGCGGAAGAGCTTTGCCCGCGACCCTCGCTTCTCTTTCGGCCGTTCGGCCTGCTAAAGTGACCTGCGATTTGAGCCGCAGAACGGCTCGGGGCAGTTGATCTGTCAGATCGGTGGGCCAGTTCTTGGAAGTGCGATGACGGAGTGTACCTCCGTCGCGACTGGCTCTCGCGAAACGGCTTTGTGAGTTGACCTTTATGAAACGTCGAGTGGTTGTCACAGGCATGGGTTGCATCACGCCGGTCGGAAACTCCATCCCGGCCATGTGGCGGGCGTTGCAAGAAAGCGTCAGCGGGATCGGGCCGATCTCGTACTTCGATGCGTCCAACTTTCCCACAAAGTTCGCGGCTCAGGTGAAGAACTTTCGGTTGGCGGATTACATCGAGAATCCGGAGCGGTTCGAGCACGCGGGCCGCAACATTCATTTCGCGATCGGCGCAGCGGTGCAGGCGATGAAAGACTCCGGCCTGGACGAAAAGGACATCGACCCCACGCGGTTCGGTGTCTACCTGGGAGCTGGCGAAGGACAGCAGGACTTTCCGGTGTTCATGAGCATCATCGCTCAGTCGCAGCGGAATGGCGGCGAGTTAGACCTTGAGACGTTTACTCGGTTGGGTGTCGAGAGGTTGAATCCTCAACAAGAACTGGAGCAAGAGCCGAACATGACGGCCGGTCACCTGGCGGCCATTTTCAACGCTCAAGGACCGAACCTGAATTGCTTGACGGCGTGCGCGGCGTCGAGTCAGGCGCTCGGCGAAGCCACTGAGTTGATCCGCCGCGGCGATGCCGACCTGATGATGTCGGGTGGGGCGCATAGCATGATTCACCCATTCGGCGTGACGGGGTTCAACCTGCTGACGGCGTTGTCTCGTCGCAACGATGATCCGCAGCGCGCCTCGCGGCCGTTTGACCGCAATCGTGACGGCTTTGTGTTGGGTGAAGGAGCCGGCATTCTGGTGCTTGAAGAACTTGAACATGCAAAACGTCGAAAGGCGAAGATTTACGGCGAGGTGCTCGGCTACGGCTCCAGCGCGGACGCCTATCGCATTACCGACATTCATCCGGAAGGCCGCGGCGCGGCGGCCTGCATTCAACTGGCGATGAAGGATGCGCAGGTGAACCCCGAGGACATCGACTACATCAACGCTCACGGGACGAGCACGGAGGTGAACGATCGCATCGAGACCATCGCGATCAAACGCGCGTTGGGTGACATCGCCTACAAGACGCCGGTGTCCAGCATCAAGAGCATGATGGGACACTTGATCGCGGCGGCGGGCAGCGTCGAGGCGATGACCTGTCTGTTGGCGATCAACGACGACGTGCTG
>CAYSHJ010000287.1:0-9979 GCA_964430385.1 uncultured Planctomycetaceae bacterium | reverse complement strand
GTCCCGATCGACCTATTCATCGTCGCTTCAATGGGGCCGCGGCTCATGAGCCGCGGAGTGGAAAGCTCACGTTCCATGCTCACCGCCAACACGCTGGCTTCAATGGGGCCGCGGCTCATGAGCCGCGGAGTGTCCGCCTCTCGATTTCCTTTGTGGGCAACTCATTGGGCGATGAGTTGCGAGAGGCAGAGGGTTTAGCACGCGGGTTGTCATCAGTAACTCACATCCAGAGCATCGAACTTTCGAAACACACGAGCTTTATGGCAAGCGAGCGATCGCCGGGAAATTGCTGTCACGTCGTCGCTCGCGAAGCGGGACGCGATGCAAAGACAGAGTTGCCAAAGAGCTTGACGGTCCATCGTCGGACTCAGTGAGGCGGTGGCGACAAGTCGATCACTTGTCCCTCCGCGAATTGCGGAGAGTGTGAGGCGACGACGACCGCTCCGAGGCGGGGATCATAAACGGCGACCGCTCCGGCTGGCGAGCCATGCAGCTTGTGAAACGCCACTCCGTACCGCCAGATCGGTGCTCGGCCTTCGAGGACCACCAGCGCCCCGCGAGGAATCGGCGGCAAGGGGGACAACGGCTCGTCCGGCGTAATCGGGTGATCGACGCCGATCGAGTAGAAGATAATGGGCGGGGCAGCGGCTGGCGGTGAGGTGGAAGCGGAAGTCGGTTCGGTCATCGGCTGAACTCCGAATGAATCTCGGCCGAGAGCTTTTCGGTCAGCGCCTCGCCGACCGGTTCAAAGCCCTGAAAACTGGCCAGCATCCTCGCCGCTGCGGCGGAACGAAAGCCAGTACCAACGCCGTCACGTTCTTGATGGAGTACTCACTGCCGTGGAAAACTCAGGGGATTGACATCCCCCGCTCGCCGAGACAATTGAAGCGCCCTCCGCGACGAGACGCCGTCGCGTGGAAAACTCAGGGGATTGACATCCCCCGCTCGCCGGACGCCGTCACGTTCTTGATCGCGTACCCACTGCCGCAGCTTCCCCGGAGCCAATCGCTTGCCAGCATCATCCACCAGCAACTTGGCGGCACTCGTAGCGGTGGAACAAATAAAGGTGCGCGGCATTTGGACTTACTTCCGATTCAAAAGAATCTGCGCGACGAGTTCTGGTGACGCGCATTCGGCTGCCAACTCGCGGATCTGATGCACGGTCACAATCCGGCAGTTGTAGATTGCCGCACGCTGAGCGAACGTGGCTTTCACGGAGTTGGTGGCGTCCAGGATTTTGGGCGAGGTCGTCGCCAATACGGGATTGACTCGCAGTGCGCGAAACTGCTGAATGCGAGCTTCGAGCTTGTCGAGCGGCTGGTTCGGATCATCCGAGTGTTCCTGACCATCCAAGCCAAGAATCTCATTGGGACAGCGAGAGTCGATATAGACAATTCGCGCATCGAGCGCCTTGAAGAACTCATAGGCGGCGATCGACATCGGCTTGAGGCCACCGGTGACATTGGCAATCCAATCCGCTTCGGGAAACTTGCCAAACGCCTGATGGAGACAGCGTTGAACGCTCACGAGATTGTTCTCATCCTCAAGCGGCAAGACATCGACTCGGTCCTGTGGAAACTTCGCAATCGCTAAAGCGTCCAAGAAGTACTCAGTGGCTTTGGCCAGTCTTCATTGTGGCACGACGCTCCGCGTCGTGAGGCTTTGCCCAAAGCTAAATACCGCTGCGGAATTCTCCACTCTCGACGCGGAGCGTCGAGCCACAATGCCCCAAGGCAACACGACCGGCGTCACGGTGCCGCAAACAAGCCCAGGCCGAAGTGGCAGCCGTAGCCGAGTGAGATCGGACCACAAACGGAAATCGGGGAACCGCTGGAATCACGGAATGTCAGCCGGAATCCGAAGCCGTGTGAACCGGCGCGACTGCCGCCGCCAGAGAGACGTTCGCGGCGGAACTTCAGCCAACTGGTGAAATGGCCGCCAAGTATCGTGCCTGACTGCTCGCGATCGAGCATTGGTTCGATGAGCACGTTCTCCGCGAGCGAACGGAATTGTGGTCGTTGTGCCAACTCGAAACGGACTGCCTCGATGAGCGCGGTTTGCAGTTTTGGATCGTTCGCGATGGCCTCTCGCCCCGGCTGAGTTTTCCGAGTGAGATGCCGCGTGAGCACGAACGGCGTTCTCGAAATCCAGACCGGCGAGCTCGCCAACAGCTTTGACTGACCTGCCTTCTCGTTCTGCCCACCAAAGTCTTCGGCTCGGCCGACACCCAACAACACGAGCTGCAAGTCATTTCCGTCCCGTCCCCAAATCCCGCATTGAGCCAGCCGGCCGAACGCCAACTCATCTTCAGCGTCGAACCCCGTCGGTGCAAAGATCGTCAGATGAGTAATCCGCCGATCCCCGGCCGCTGCTTCGCATAAGTAGTGTGCGTGCTGATGTCCCTCGCCCAGCGGTGAGCCGTCAGCTTGCTTGCCTGAAAAGACCACGGACGCATTCGCATCGCTCCGAACTTTCTTTGAGCACCCCATCAACACCTTCCGCACTCGCTCGCCAATCGACACCGCTTCCGTCAGCAACGGACGGACGGAACCACACACGGCGAATCGAGCGACGGTGGGACGCTCATTCTTTCGGTGCGATCTTCGCCGAGCACGAGGCCGGGGCGAGAACGCATCCGCGCGCCGAACGTAATTGATCCAGCGGCTTCCCGGCGGTTGATTCCATCCAGCCTTGCGAAGCTCGGCGGTATCAGCGTGCAGAGCATCGAACAGCGTGGCCGGAAGCGATTCGTCGATGAGTTGCTCATCTTTCTTGGAGAGCTTGAGCTTGTCGGCGGACTTGCCCTTGGCCTGAGCGGCGGCGGCCAACTCGGTCAGCTTCCGTTGTCGGTGTTGTTCTCGCGTTTGAGCTGACCACGCGACGTGCTCGTCGGCCAGAACAGGCACGAGCGTCCGAACCAGTTCAAATCCGATGGCCGGCGCTTGTCCAAGTTCTGTCGGCAGGACTTCCGCGTCGCCGATTGAATCGTCGAGTAACTCTCCGCAAACCCACGATTCGGCGCGACCGAAGTACGTCATCGCCGCCAATAACTTGCCCAACAACTCGCGTTGCGATGGCGACAGTTCCATGTCCGGCCAAACGGCGATCACCGCATCGTCGGGTTCGATAGCGATGAACGTATCGAAGACAAGGCTCGGCTTTCCACCAGGGAAATCTTTGTCCGCGCCGAACTTCATGTAATGCCGAGTATGTCCTTGCGAGGCTGGTGGCAAAGAAAATCGAGGTGGCGGCGCGAGTCGTTCCACCAATTCGCGAATGTCGGTTTCGGGTACGTCGGAAAACTTGTAATGCCAAGTTGCGACGAGTGAGCGCAGCAGTCGCCACGGAGATGGTGGCCATTCGACTGCCCCTTCGTTGACCTGCCGCCCCCACGGTGTCGCATGAAACCGTTTGGTTGGAAACTTCAAGGAGATGGCCAGCATGGTTCAAGCCTTTGTGTATTTGACTTCGGTGACGACAGGATCGGCGAAGTTTTGCGACGCAGCCTCGATGAGCGCCGGCAGTTCCTTTTCCAACACGTCGAGCGTTGGCAAAGTGAATCCTTCGGGGCGATTGATGATGGTGGCTCCTGCGGGTTCGAGATCGCAGGCGGTTCGTAGCCGAAGACCATCACGCAAGAACTTCTGAATCTTGAACAGCGACAGCGCGATCAGCAGTGTCTCCGCCTCTTTCGGCAAGCCGTAGCCACGAAGCTGTGCAAGGTCCAAGTTGAAGAAGACCGTGATTTCTTCAGCCACATATTCATCACGGTGATACGGGACATTGCCGTAGCCATCTTTGGCTTTTCCATACGCTGTCGAATCACCAGACGAGGAGGGCTGAATGCGGTCCACTTTGACACCACCATTCGCCACAACATTGATATTTGAAGCCTCGATGAAGGATGACACGATTCGAGGCAGACGCACGACTCCTCCGATCTTTTCAAGAAAAATACCGTGAATCAGTGAGCACGGGTCGTACTTCATCAACGCAAGGACGAGCTTGTTCCGGTTGAACGGCTTATTGGCCTCGAAGCCGACATCAGCTTGGATCGCCTCGAAGCCCTTGCTCTTCACGATGTAGGGAGAGTTGATTCGATGGGCTTCAAGGATCGAACTCGTCGTCGTCCCGTCAGGAAGAACTGACGTGACGTAAGGCAACCCTTTCAACGGAGTGACCAGATCATCCGAGGCTTCGTCCCAGCAGACGGCCTCAAGCCGATTGGCCATCGACTGAGCGGATTCAACCAGCAACATGTCGGTATCGGCGTGTCGATACGTCGCGGCTCCAAGGTCGGGAAAACCGGTCGGCTGAAACCGCGAACCTTGTAGCGGCTTCAGTGGCACTTCGAGCAACAGTCGCGGTTGCGACGCGAGAGCGGAAAGATCAAGCGGCATGAGATGGAACTCCTGGTCAGAGGAAACGGGATTGAGAATCAAACAGTTTCTAATTGTGGTTTCAAAACATTGCCTGCCAACTTTTGGATGTCAAACCAAGACAGAGGGAACAAAAGCCCGGCCGCGATGCGGCGGGATGAGGAACCACGTCGCGCAGCAACGCGAATGGACGGAGCCAGGCTTGAACCAAGCAACCGCCGGGCGGCAAGTTTTGTGGCATCCTCAAGTCGCCCTGCCGTCGCGAGGCGAACAATCGTCGCTTCAAGTGGGACGTAGGTTTCGCGGACGGGATGAGGTGTGTGGCAGAGCTTCAACAATGCGAACGTCGCATCGGGCATCGACTCTTGCGGGTTGCGTTGCCGTCGATCGCTTGCGGATTCTTGACGAATCTTGGCCCAATCGAGCAGCACCAATCCGCGAACCAGCGCAGAGATTCGATCGTCAACCGTCTCGTGTCGCAGAAAGGCGGACACATCGTTCAGCGAGGCGTAACAACTCGACTCGCCCGGAAAGATGAGCGTGCCGTCGCTGGCCCGATTGCCGTGACGTACTGCTTCGATGGATCGCCGCTGAAGCACAGCGATCAGATTGTCTTCCAAGTCTCCTTCATTCCAAACAACATTACACAGCCCCGAAGAGTTTTCAGCCCACGTCGGCCAACGACCATGAACCTCAACCGGTTCGACGTGTTGCCGCAGATCACCGACCGTTGCCGAGAACATCCCCGCGAGACTTGCCGCGAGCCGGAACTCGCATGATCCATCGTCGCAGTCCGTCAGCCACTCTTGCGACAGCAATGGCACCGGGCGCTGAAACGCTTCGGCTCGCCACTTGCCCGACACTGCCAACGTCGCTTCCGCTTCACCGAGCGAGATCAGCACCGCCTGCAATCGTGTCGGCCCCTTCTGCTGACACAGATCGAGGATTGCCGACTCCAACTGTCGCAATGCTCGCGGTGCGCGTGATGGTGCTTTGTCCGATGAGGCCGCGCGACGAAAACTGTCCAACCAAGAGTCAACCTCGTTGATGAGTTCAATCTGTTTGTTGGGATGTGGCGACCAAGTGCCCAATGCAACTGCGGTGTTGTAGTTATCACCACCAACGCGACCCCGAACAATTCCGACCCGTTGAAAGCAGTCGATGCCACGATCAAAACCGAAGGATGCGACGGCCCGTGCGGCATCCAAGCCGTTGGCGACGTATCGTTGCCCCAAGGTCAATCGACCTTCCGAAAAGAACACTGACAACTCTCGGTAAGAAACCGGACGGCTCCAAATCGGCAGCCAAAGCTCACGCCCCGATGTTTCCTTTCCGATCAACGTCCCCGAACCCGCGTTGCACAGCCGCATCAGAAAAGGGAACGATGCGTCGGGCGATACGCTCGAACCGACTCGTTTCGCTAATGCTCCAGAGAACGCAAGACATCCTTCAAGCAAAAGAACATAGTTCCAAGGATTGAATGACGCATCGGCTTCAAAGCCGGCAGTGGCATTCGGGCCGCCAACGTCCTGAGAACTGAATAAGCCCGGCGATCTTCCGCGTATCACCGCCTGAGATGACTGTTCTGCAAACACGGCAGCGCGAATTGCAGCGTGGCTGGAAAACGTGCAGTCCGATGCACGAATTGGACCTTGGCGCTGGGCATCAAAGTCATTGAGACAAATCCAAAGCGACTGCATGAAGTTGTCTGAAAAATGACTGTTGCCATCGCTGCCACCGCCACTGCCAAGCAGTGCATTGAATGCGAACTCGTCCGTGCCGAGTGCAGCAGCAGTATCGAGCCACAAAACCAAATCGTCCGGAAGAATGCTTCTCAGACACGTTAGAAACAATCGCTTCTGGTTCTCTCCCTTGGCGGCCTCAATGTCTTTCTTCTCCCGCGTCCCGCTCGCGTCCATCGCGCGGAACACACCACGAATCATCTCCCGATATCTTTCAAGGCGATTCGCGTCAGAGACCAGAAACGCTTCGATGATTGTTTCCGCTGTTGGGCAATACTTTTGAGAACTTTCAGGCCATCGCTCTTTGTAATTCGCAGAGTTGGGCTGTCGGTTTGCGGCGAAAAAGTCACTGCCACTCCACGGTACGACGATCGGTGTCGGCGCATACTTGTCCAAGAAGAACTGCGAAAGAGCCGCTTCGTCCAACGTCGTCCGCAGGTGGAACACATCGCCGGACCACCAGCCTTGCGCGGTGGAGTCGGCTTGCTCCGCGACGAGCCGCAGGATGCCGAGAGCTTTCAAATAATGAGCCAGCGGGATCGGAGAGCAACCCGTCAGCCGATGCGTGTGTCGTTCATTGGTCATTGCGTTTTTCCTCCGGCTTTCGAGCCACGCCAGTCGGCGACGCGCAGCAGCGTCTCCAGATAGCTCAGGCGAAATGGTCCGAGTTCGTCACGAATCGCCAGCACACGGGCAAGCCAGCTTGGGCCGTACTCGCCTTCGCCGAGGTCCATGAGTCCAAGGGTGAGCTTGGTCGCGGGAACGACCTCGCCATTGCCGAGATCAATCGACGGAAGGTCATCCCCGTCCCACACGCCGCGTGCGAACTTGATCGTGTCGTCGGTGGGGCGTGTCTCGTTGGGGAGACTGCGGATGCTGCCTCGCACCTTGCCATGATGAGCCGCAATCAGAAAGGCAATCAGATTCGCGTCGGCTTCTGCGCCGTGATGGACGAGCCAAGCGATCGCACTCGCCAGTTCGTGTCGAAAGCCATTGCGTTTCGTTCCATCAGACATTCGATAGTTGGGTTTTCCCTTGCCACCGGACTTGGCCCATAACTTGTCCGGCGTGGCATCGCGAAGTTGTGGGGCATCTCGCATCGCCAATTGAAATGCGGGGTGAGCCTTGCCGACATCGTGCCACAATGCCGCGCGACTCAGTGCATCCCACGGGATGCCATCCGAGGCGATTTCCAGCCGCTGACGAATGCCCGTTGCAGCGAGCGCAACGTCATTGAGATGTTGTGTCAGCGAGACCGGCTCCAGTCCCCAATCGTCGTCTTCCATACCATCCAGTTTGCTTTCACCTTCAAGTGGTGGCCGGGCTGTTGGCTTGTCCGACGAATCACCGGTCCATCCGATGGAATCGAGATATCCACCCATTTCCGGTTTCAACAGTAGCACCATGCCGGCTCGCACTTCGTCGGGGTCAACCGCTTCCCACTTTTTGACGAGCGGCTTCCACACCAACGCAACCCCTGCTTTGTTCTTCTTGAGCTTCGTCAGAAACTCGCGAGCACGCCAAATGGCGACGGAACAAAGCTCTTCTCGTTGCGGAGCCGGGAACGATTCGGGCGGTTGATTTTCAGCGAAGTCTCGCCAGAAGAATTGCATGTCCGTGTCGTCGCCGTCGCGTATGAAACGGGACACATCCAGATCGTTTCCCGCCAAGTCCGGCGTCGTATCCCATAAGTCGAGCAAGTCCTTTCGACGCAGCGTGTGAACCACGGGCGCGGGCCGTTCGTCCTTCACCGCCTCCAGTGCGGCTGGTCCAACGTCGGTCAATGCCGAAAGAAACTCACGACTCCGATCCAACTCGGCCACTTCATACGGCAAAGCGATCTTGTCTTTCTCATCCTTCGGTTCCGCGTCGATCCACACCACGCGAGCCGCTGTGAATTCGCCGCCGCGATTGCAGCGTCCGAATCGCTGCACGAGCGACGGCCACGGAGCCAACTCCGTGAACATCGTCGCGGAGGAGACATCGACTCCCGCTTCGATGGCTTGTGTCGCAATGACAATCCGCCCGGCTTCAGGCATCATCTCCGCGAAGAGTGATTGCTCATGCAACCTTCGATCGTGCGGCCGGAACCGAGCGTGAATCAGCGCGAGATCCGCAGTCAAAGCGGAAGTCTTCGACTTCGTCAGCTTCTGCAACTCGGCGAAAACATCCTGCGCACGAGCAACTCGATTGAGAACGACCAACGTCAACGTCCCGGCTTGATGAGCCTCTTTCACCGCAGCAGCCAGTTCCTTCGCATAGTTTTTCTTCTCACTCTCAGCGGTCAGAACGATCTTCGATTTCTCCAACGCTTTCTTCGCGACGAGCCGCTTCCTAACCGGTTCGTGCTTCCGGTCGGCATCCGTCAACGCGACCCGCGAAAACCCGCCTGTCGGTTCGGGATGATCGACCGTCCGAATCGGTGACGTGTCGAGCGTGGCTGACATCCACAGCGAATGCGTCACGCCATAGGTCGCCAACTTCGCCCGCAGTCCCTGCAACTGAGCCGTCGTTGTCAGCCCGACTCCCATCAACTGTGTCTCGTCCATCACCCACAGACAGTCGTTATTGAGCAGCCCGAAGTGCATCGGCCAGCGGTAACGGGACATGCCGTAGCCGCGATTGAGTGCCCTCGACAACAGCATGTCTTGCGTGCCAATCAGGATGGCTTCCCGTTCGGGATGCTCGTCCCAATCGGTTGAGTCAGTGCCGCCCATCAGTAGATGCAAACCAACTTCGCCATCCAGATTCAGATTGCTCAACCATCGTCGTGCCTCGCGTTCGGTTTGTTCGACGAGCGTTCGCATCGGCAGACAGTAGACCAGTCGGCGCGGCGTGGACTCCGGCATTGTGCGGCGGCGGTACAGCCAGCCGAGGATTGCGGTTGCCGTCTTGCCAACTCCGGTGGGCACGTTGAGCAACTTCGGCAACTCACCGTCTTCCGCGAACGCGCGCTGATAGGGGTAACGATCGCGTCCTGTCGCCTGCTTGAAAAAGTTGTCGAACATGTTGATTCCTGTCAGACACACAAACCGTGGTGCCGCATCTCAACGCTGAAACCGCTGAGCAGCAAGTGACTGCCGAGTACGTCAACAAGATGGCGACAACGGATGTCTTGCCGAGGGCAGTTGGATTGTTCTGGCGGCTTGTCCGCACATCACTCCCTGACGGTCGTGGCTACGTTTTTCAACTGGCCGTTATTCATCGTCGATCGTGGGAATGTCCGGGGCCTCACGGCCTCCGGCTCGCTGAAGTGAGTGCGATTCACCGCCGTGGTTGGGTGGGCTTCTTCTTCGCGGCGGATGACAGCTCTGAGACCAGTCGCTCGGCTTTCTTGGCCAGATAGTCTGAGTCATCCTCAAGCAGTTGGGCGGCGAGTTGACGCAGATGGAGAACCGCAACACGATCCGTTTCCCGCCCTTGCCCCACTTGTGATAGACGGTCTGCGAGGGCTTCAGTCCGATCGCTCGCGCGTGGTGATCAAGGATTCGCAAAAGCCGCGACATCTTCCCCAGGCCGCCGATGGTGACTCGTTCGAGGTACGGAATGCGGGCAAACCGCCAATCTTCCAACTGCGCCTTCGTGATCCGCTGCAACTGGAGCAGCAAATCCACGGGAGTGATCACCGGGCTCTTCTTCAACAGCTCCGCCACCGCGCGGGCCACGACAGAATAGAGCGAGTCTTTCTGGTAATTTGTCGAAGTGATTTGCTTCATGGGCCAATTATCAGTAATCGGAGGTCACTCGCGACGGGGGCGTTTGTCTGACTCTCAGTAATCGGAGGTCAGTTTTCGCGCCGCCCCGTTGCGAGACTCTCAGTAATTCAAGGTCACTCTTTGAATCGCTTGGTGGGCGTGT
>CAYSHJ010000286.1:0-15504 GCA_964430385.1 uncultured Planctomycetaceae bacterium | reverse complement strand
AGCGGGCGTCGATTCGAAGCGGGGACTGGGTCATGGAGCGGCAGAGCGGTCGTGTATTTTCATTTTACTGTGTGGCGGGCCGAGCCATCTCGATACTTGGGATTTGAAGCCGGACGCTCCCGACACGATTCGCGGGCCGTATCAGCCGATCCCCACCAAGGTGCCGGGGATGCGGATCAATGAGATGCACACGCGGCTCGCGACGATGACCGACAAGTTCAGTTTGATTCGGTCGATGTCGCATGTCGGGAACATCAGCAATCACTTCGACGCGATGCACCACCTTTTGAGCGGCCAGGCTCAGGCGCCGTTGGACGCGCCGTACATTGGGTCGATCTTGTCGAAGTCCCGGCCTAGCGAACACGGCATCGCTCCGTATGTCTGGCTGATTAAGTGTGTCGGCGATCCGGTCTTTTGCGCGGTGAACATCGGCAATGGCGGGCACTTGGGAATGATGCACAGTCCGCTGTTCGTTGGCTCGGCCACCAATCATCCAGCGATGCCCACCTTCAAAGGCCCCGACGAACTGATGGCAACCGTGCCTCCCGAACGCATGCTGGATCGTCGCCGCTTGCTGGACGGACTGAATCCGACCGCGAGCGTCACCGAGGGACATCGCTCGACGCGAGACTGGCAGGATCTGCACGGCCGCGCGTTCGAGCTGACGAGTGGCTCGGAAGGACGCGAGCCGTTCGAACTGCATCGCGAGCCAACCTCCGTGCGTGAGCGTTACGGCCTGCATCCGCTGGGACAAAACCTGCTCCTCGCGCGGCGGCTCATTGAGTCAGGAGTTGGCTTCGTCACGGTCAACGGTTGGACTGGTCCGTCTCCCAATGGCGGCGGTGGACCTCCCGCCTCGAGCTGGGACATGCACGGCGGCGAGATGGGCATGGGCAACGCCTTCGGTAGCGGTTCGTATGGCATGGGCTGGTGCTTGCCGTGTCTCGACGAGTCGCTCACCGCGCTGCTCACCGATCTCTCTGATCGCGGCATGTTGGACAACACGCTGGTGGTCGTCACCGGAGAATTCGGCCGCACGCCGAACATCAACCAGAACGGTGCTGCCAATCCCGGTCGGCAGCACTGGCCGTCCTGCTATTCCACGATCATCGCCGGTGGCGGCATCCGTGGCGGTCGAGTTTACGGCGAGTCCGACAAACACGGAGCCTACGTGAAAGACCGTCCCGTCCGTCCGCAAGATTTGGGAGCCACGATCTTCCACTCGCTCGGTGTCCCGCTCGACCTGCGTCTCGGCAAAGATGGTTTCACCCGCCCGCTTTCCACGGGCGAGCCGTTGATGGATCTGTTTGGATAAGGTGACCAGGAGGATCGCGATGCCAACGCAGCTCACACCTCAAAGCATCTCGCGCCGGGGATTCTTGTCGGCGAGTTTGTGTGCTGGCGGAGCGGGTCTCGCGCTCGGTGACCTTCTACGTCTGCGATCTCTCGCCTCGGAACAGGGACACGTTGCACCCGAGACGTCGGTCATTCAAATCTGGCTTGGCGGTGGTCCCAGTCAATTCGAGACGTTCGATCCCAAGCCGCTCGCCCCAGTGGAGATTCGCGGTCCCTATCAAGCGATTCCTTCCAAACTTCCCGGCGCGCTCGTGTGTGAGATGATGCCACTGACCGCAGGAGTGCTCGATAAGACGGCCATCATCCGCAGTTTCACGCATCCGTATGACGACCACTTCGGTGTCACACGCTGGTGCCTGGAAGGGCGCAAAGAACCAGACAAGCGAGAAGGCTATCCGTCGGTCGGCTCGATCGTCTCGCGGTTTTGCGGGCCGCGGCAAATCGGCATGCCGCCGTATGTCATGCTCTCGGAAGAGCCGGTGATGCACCATCACCTCTTTGACGCGATGGGACCGGGGTATCTCGGTGTGTCGCATTCTCCGTTCGCCGTTCTGCAGGATCCCTATCCGCCAGAGTTCCAGTGCGACCGTCTGCGCAGCGCCACCAGTAGCCTCGAATTGGCCAACGACGCGACGCTGGACCGGATCAATGATCGCAAGTCGCTGCTCGCGGAACTTGACCGGCTGCCGCGCCGGCTCGATGCGAATCGGTTGCAGGATGGCCTTGATCCGTTCGCGCGAGTGGCGCTGGAATTGATCACCAGTGCGAAGGCCAAACGCGCGTTCGACCTCAACGAAGAATCGGCCGCCACGCGCCAGCGGTATGGAACTCATCGCTGGGGACAGATGGCGCTCCTGGCTCGCCGTCTGGTGGAATCCGGAGTCACCTTCGTGACGCTCAACACGGCTCCCGACTGCCTGCGCTGGGACTGGCACGTCAGCATCACGCGGGAGAATCGCGAACAGCCCAGTCCCGGCGGACCAAACGTCGGTATGGAATGGAGTGGCCCGCCGCTCGACCGAGCGCTCTCAGCGCTGATTGCCGACCTCAGTGAGCGGGAACTCTGCCGAAACGTCCTGCTGGTCGTGTGGGGCGAGTTCGGCCGCTCGCCCAAAATCAATCTGACCGGAGGCCGCGATCACTGGCCGCGCCTGGGCAGCGTGCTGCTTGCGGGCGGAGGTCTGAAGATGGGGCAGATCATCGGCGCGTCGAGTCCCGACGGCGGTCTTCCCACCGATCGGCCGATCAGCCCTAGCGACGTGCTGGCGACTCTCTACAAATACCTCGGCATCGACCCCAACCAGAACGCCGTCAATCTTCAAGGCCGCCCCATCCCACTGCTACCGGACGGCCAGGTGATCGACGAATTGTTCTGACACAGCGCGGCACACACTAACCCGATGCGTCAGCGAGGTCGGGCGCTCCAAACGACAGTGATCATAAACGACAGTGATCTTATGATCGAAGCTCAGTGTAGCGCTCGCCCTCGCTGACGCTTCGGGTTAGTGTGCGGCATCGGAGAACGCACATGATCCATCCTCAGACACGCCGCCGTTTCTTGCAGACGTCGCTCGGTTCGGCCGGGCTCGCTCTCTGGAACTCTCATCGTATCCCCCGGCTGTTTGCCGACGATAAGCCACGAGAGAAACTGCCCATCGCCGCCGTGGTCACGGTCTATCATCGGAATTCGCATGCCGACGTCATCGTGGGCAAGGTGCTCGAAGGCTGGGCTCAGGATGGCGGCCTCGGACCGAACCTGAAGTTGATGTCGATGTATGTTGATCAAGTGGGTGACAACGACCTCAGCACGGCGATGGCGAAGAAACATGGATTCGTGATGGCGAAGTCGATTCACGAAGCACTTACGCTGGGTACCGACTCGCTGGCGGTCGCCGGAGTGCTGTCGATCGGCGAGCACGGCAAATATCCGACCGTGCCTGAGACTCAACAGGTCATGTTTCCCCGTCGGCGGTTCTTCGATGAGATCGTGGCGACTTTCAGGACGTGCAAGAACGTTGTCCCCGTGTTCAGCGACAAGCACCTGTCGTATGCCTGGAGCGACGCGAAGCACATGTTCGACACGGCTCGCGAACTGCACATCCCGTTCATGGCCGGTTCGTCGGTGCCGGTCATGTGGCGCAACCCTTCCGCGACGATTCCCATCGGTTCGGAAGTGACCGAGGCGATCGCTCTGGGATACGGACCTCTCGAACACTATGGCTTTCATTCTCTGGAAGGGATGCAATGCCTGATGGAACGCCGCAAAGGTGGCGAAACCGGAGTCAAGTCCGTGCAGTCGGTCAAAGGAGACGGAATCTGGCAGGCGGAAAAAGACAGCCGCTGGTCGCGGGCATTGTTCGACGCCGTCGTCGAGGCCTCGCCGCCACCCTACGCGGGCAAGGTTCCACGTCCGAAAGAGATGAGCAAGGACGCGGTTTTCTATCTCATCGAATACCGTGACGGCACGAAAGCCACGATCGCGATGGAAACCGGATTCTCACACGAGTTCTCGTGTGCGGTCTCGATCCGGGGAAATGAAAAACCGTTTGCCGCCACGTTCATCACGCAGGATGGCCCGCCGTTCGGTCACTTCGAGCATCTCCTGCGCGCCGTCGAGCACATGTTCCACACAGGCAAACCCGCCTATCCTGTGGAACGAACGCTGCTGACCACTGGCATGCTCGATGCCGCCCTGCACAGCCTCGCCGACAAGAACCGCCGGCTGGAGACACCGCAACTGGCGGTGGTTTACGAACCGGTGGACTGGCCCTTCGCCAAGGGAGGCCCGACACCTCCCCGCCCCGCGACCTAAAAGACAGGGCCGCCACGAGAACTTGGGCGGCGCCTTCGCGAACGGCGGTTGATTCGGTGAGAGCTTGGGCTTCGCACCACGCAAGTGTTCGATCGCCGTCGTGGGCGGCACAAAAATGACGCGTCCCTCTTGGCCCCTCAATCAAAGGAGAGTCTCTTGATTCGTCACCTCTTAACACTCGTCACGGTTGTCGCACTTGGAATCAACTTCTTAGGTGTTGGACTCCAAGCAGCGGATCCGGTCCGCGTCGGAATCCTCGGCATCGATAACTTTGGGTCGGTCGCGTACACCGAGTTCCTGAATCGCCCGCACGCGGAAGGCGTCTTCGAGGGAGTGCGGGGCGTTGTTGCGTATCCGATCGGGAGCGACGACTATCCCGAAAGCGACAAGCTTGTCGCGAGTTGGAAGGACCAACTGCTGAAGATGTACCAGAATCCGAAGGATCCGAAGGACGCCGTGCCGCCGATTGAGATGGTCAACTCGGTCGACGAACTGTTGAAGCAGTGCGACGCCGTCATGATCTTCAGCATGGACGGTCGCCTGCACCTGAAGCAGGCCGAGGCGGTGTTCAAGGCCGGCAAGCGACTCTTTATCAGTCGTCCGCTAGCCTCGTCGCCGGCCGATGCCGTGGCGATTCTGAAACTGGCCGAAGAGACAAAAACTCCCTGCTGGAGCAGTTCGCAGCATCGCTACAGCGGCGGCTTCAGCGGCATGCGCGATCATCCCGATGTCGGCCGGGTCATCGGTTGCGATGTCTATGGCGGCTGGATCATGAATGCTCCCGAAGCCGACAAGTTCACTCGGCCGCTGCACAGCCTCGAAACGCTCTACACGATCATGGGGCCGGGAGTCGTGACAGTGACATGCACCTCGACGCCGACCACCGAATCGATCACCGCTGTCTGGAAAGACGGCCGCATCGGAACGTACCGAGGCATCAAAGAAGGAGCCGTAAAATACAGCGCAACAGTCTTTGGCGACAAAGGAGTTTCGACCGCCGGCATCTACGGCCACGGCGTCCCCGTCAAAGGAGTCGTCCCGACGAATGACAAATACGTCGGCTACGAAGGACTCGCCACCGAGATCGCCAAGTTCTTCAAAGGCGGCCCACCTCCCGTAAGCCACGCCGAAACTCTGGAGATCTTTTCGCTGATGCAAGCCGCCGAGGAAAGCAAAGCTCAGAACGGTGCCGTCGTGCGTCTGAAGGATCTCTGGAAGCCGAACAACCAATAAGTTCGTTTTTCCATCCGCGGTCCGGCTCTGCCATCCGCGGTCAGTTGATCTGACCGCGGATGGCAAGGCCGGACCGCGGATGAAGAGGGGGGCTGCGATGGCCTTGATTCATGAGGAGTACACGGAGGTCTTGCGGAAGTGTTTCTTCGACGTGCAGAACGAGGTTGGGCTGGGACGGCAGGAGCAGGCGTATCACGAGGGTTGCCGATTGTGGTTTGCGGAGCGGTGCGTACCTATTGCCAGCAAGCTGCCGCATCGACTGATACTCGACGATGAGATCGCTCACACGCTGTTCCCGGACTTCGTCGGTTGGGACGCGCTGTCGGTCGAAATAAAAGCTGTGCCGCGAAAACTGCTCGTGTCGGAATGGGTGCAAATCCGTGACTACATGAAATGTCGCAACGAACCGTTGGGACTGCTGGTCAATTTCGGTTTGGATCGAGTGCATGTGGAGCGAGTCGCCTACACGCCGCAACCGACAACGCTCGTCGAGAACTGGGACTACTGGCAGGGGCACATCACCGGCGACGATCGTGATCTGGGCCTCGTCGTGCGCGACGCACTGCGGTCGGTCTACTCGGCGCAATCGACCGGATACGGATCCGAGGTCGTGAAAAAACTGCTGCTGTTCGCACTGCAACGACGCGGATTGCAAGTCTCGACCAATCCAGTCGCCAAGGCGTTCTTTCATCAGACCATTGTGGATGAAAGTCCGCTGGAATGCCTCGTGATTGAAAAGCGGCTGGCACTCGTTCACACAGCGTTGTTTGACTCGAATGATTTCAACATCAGCCGCGGACTGTCATTCATGAAGACACTCGGCTTGAATTGGGGCGTCGCCGCAAACTTCGGCCGAACTCAAGCCGAGTTCACGGGACTCAGACGGAGTCAATGACCTCATCGTTCATGTCTTCATCCGCGGTCTGGCTCTGCCATCCGTGGTCAGTAGAGCCGTTGACCACGGATGGCAGAGCCGAACCGCGGATCGGAACAGCGGGTTCAACTTATGACATCACTCGGAGACCCTAATTATGCGTCGTCGATTCGTATTGGCCTTGTTGATTGTCGTGCTCTGCCTTCGAGGAGCAACCGCTCAAACCGTTTGGCCGGGTGAGGACTGGGAGATGGCTACACCGGCCAGTCAGGGAATGGATGCCGCCGGTCTTGAGAAAGCCAAGGCTTGGCTGGAGTCGCATAACAGTAAATCGGGAGTCGTGATTCGACACGGACGGATTGTGGCCGAACGTGCCGAAGGACGCGTTCGCCGCGCTCGGCAAGTGGGACAACAACATTTTTGTGGCTCCGAGCCTCGACTTGATCATCATCCGCCAATCCGATCTCGCTCCCGCCAAAGGCCATCAGATCGCCGAGTACTATCAGTTGACCTGCGACGCGGTGAAAAAGCCGTGACGAACTCCGTCCACAACGGCTGACCTTCGGTGGAGTCGTTGCTCCCGTTGGGGCCAACCCAACGGAGCCTATTTCAGCCAGCCATTCTGTCGCAGCCAGTAGAGCAGATCCTTGCCCCACGGATGCACGTCACCGGCGGGGACGCCGTTCTTGCCTTCGCTCAGCCCGATGCCGTGCGGGCCTTTTTGATAGACGTGAAAATCGTACGACACGCCCGACTTCTGCAACGCGGTGACGAACTGCAACGAGTTCACGACGCTGACGGCTTTGTCGTCACCGGTGCTCCAGACGAAACATGGCGGCGTGTTCTTCGTGACTTGCTTCTCGTTCGAAAGGAGTTCGACCAACTGCGGCTCGGGCGTCTTGCCGAGCAGGTTCGCCTTTGAGCCGCCGTGTGTCACACCGTCTTCCATGCTGATAACGGCATAGCACAACACGCCGAAGTCGGGTCGCGAGCTTTGCCGCTCGACAGCATCTTCGGCATCCGCTCGGCCGGTATCGAAGTGAGTGATGGCCGTCGACGCGAGATGCCCGCCCGCGCTGCTTCCCATCACACCGACCCGCTGCGCGTCGACTTTCCATTCCGCGGCACGAGTTCGCACGAGGCGAATCGCTCGCGAGACGTCGTTGAGCATCACCGGGTGCCGATAGCCCTTTGACCCCAGCCGGTACTTCAACACAAACGCAGCGACGCCGTTGTCGGCGAGCCACTTCGCATAGCCTTCCCCTTCGTGTCCCGCCAAGCCGCCGTAACCACCGCCGGGACAGACCACGATCGCCGTGCCGCTCGCCTTGTCGTCCGTCGGCAGATACGGCGTGAGCGTGGGGATGTCGTGATCCGCTTGCCCCAACGCTCCGGGAGCGTCTCCGTTCCACAAACGCACCGACTCCACGGCCGGGGCCAACGTGCCGGAGAAACCGGTCAACACAATCACAACTTGCACGAATCGTCGAATGCTCATCGCATTTGCCTTTCAATAGATTTCGTTCCGAGTGCCTCGTCTCTTGGTCATCACGACAAGGTGACGTAGCTTGCGGTCCACAGTCCACTCGCCATACATGATGATGGACCGGAGAACATTCTGACAGCGTGACTGCGGCCGGTGCGAACAAACATCGCGCCAACGGTTGCGCCTACGCCGCGCGCCTGCTCTGGGAGCAGCCAAACGCAGCTTGAAGCAGGCCGTGACGATCGATTCAAAGGAAGCGGATCAAGTTCAAGGTCTGCGATGCGTTGGCTCAATTCGCCCAATTCTCAACACTCAGGTCGGGAACACTTCCAAAGTCGGCGACATTGCGAGTCACAACAGTCGCGCCACTAATCAGGGCGATGGCGGCGATCCGAAGGTCATTGGCTCGGACGCCCAACTTCAGCGTTCGCAGGTTCTCGAAGCGGTCGATGGTTTCTTCCGTGTGTTCGACGTGACGGCATTCAAGACCAGCGCGGATTGTGACTTCCGCGTTTTCCAGAACGGAGACGCCACAACGACGAACGAACGCTACACGTTGATCCGCGAGGTGGGCGCAGGTGGACTGGGGAAAGTTTGATTGGCTGGTGACAACGACCCGGCGCGCGAAGTGGCGCTCAAGGAGATCAAACCGGGCATGGAGTATAGCCAAGTCGCATGACGATTGATTCGCGAGGCTCAAATCATCCGACGACTCCAGCATCCGAACATTGTGCCGGTCTATGAGGTGAATCGCGGCGGGGGACTTCAGCGCGAGCGCAGTTCGGCGAGACGCTGCTTGAGTACCGCGATTTGATGCGGATGGTCGAATCAGAGTTGGTGGTTATCGGAAGTCATCCGAGGGCTGACGCCCATCGGCTCGCCAAAACAATGTCCGATGGCCAGCCGGTGGCCGTAAGGCCCCGGACGACGAGGAACCGTCAAACCCACGTCGATTGCCGTGCTGAATCGTCCGAGGGCTAACGCCCGTCGGCTCGCCAGCGGCGAGAAGACCGTTTCCCAGGAGGATGGCCTGGGCTGGCATAGGGCTGCCACGTTGTGGCGGAAGACAGAGGGCTGACGCCCAGCGGCTCGACAGCGGCGAGAGGCTCGCGGCGGGGGAAGTCAGCGCGATCGCAACTTCCTTCAGACAAGCCGGTCTACCCACCGGGTATCCAGGAGAATTCGACCAAGTTGCTTGTGACACTAAGTTTGCCCGTTTACTTTGGTCGTTGTTTTAAGCCGTCGATGTCCGCGATAGCACATTGACTGTCAACCGCGCGAAGTAGTCAACGATCAAATGAGGAACGCCCGAATGACGACTGATCCTGAGAGAAAAACGATTACGGTTGGCGACCTGTTGAAGTGGAAGCAGCCGCCGATGCCGATTCTTTCCGCCAACCCCGAATACCAGCGGGGTTCGGTTTGGACTGAACCACAGCAAAAGCGGCTGGTGGACTCGGTGATGCGGGGCTACCCAATCCCGCTGATTTACTTGCATCACATCCGGGACGACGTAGCAGGGGCCAAACGCGATTTTTTTGAGATTATCGATGGACAACAGCGGATCGAGGCGCTTCATAAATTCAGACAGGGCAAACTCAAGCCTGTTTCACCAGTCCGATGACGCAAGAATTGCCCAGTTCCCTAGTTTTATTGAGAACATGCCCTGCTGGTGGGGCGGCAAGTCTTTCGATGACTTGGACGACCGTGAACAACGAGAGTTCTTAGATACGGAGCTTCAGGTGGTGATAATCGAAACCGCCACAAAGGATGAGGCTCGTGACCTATTTATCCGCCTACAAGCAGGCATGCCTCTCAACGCACAGGAAAAGAGAGATGCTTGGCCTGGCAACTTCACGGAATACATTCTCAAGGTCGGGGGCAAACCGGAAATTCCCGGATACCTCGGTAACGAGTTCTTTAATGCGGTGATGAAGGCGAAGCCAAAGAACCGCGGAGATTACCGGCAGCTTGCCGCGCAAATGTTTCTGCGATTGGAGGCCCGTCGTAAATCCGGAGAACTGTGCGGCATCGATCGGGGGCACGTCGACATGCTCTACTACGACAACTTGAGTTTCGACCCGCAATCGGCTGCGTCGCAACGGTTCAAAGCAATCCTCGACAATCTCACGACCGCGCTTTCAATAGCCGTTGGGAATAGCAGTCTAAAGAAGATTGTTGGACATGAAGCGATCCACTTAATGCTGTTGGTTGATGATCTGCTTGATCATAACTGGCAAGAATTATCCCCGAAATTGCCCCTCGCCTTGGAATGGTTCCGCCACAACGTAACTCAGGAGAGGAAGGCCAGGCCACGGGTCGGAGAGTTTTGGAGCAAGTACGGCCAATTGACACAGACCGGTTCCCACGCAAAAGAAACGATCGAACACCGGCATAATTTTTTTGCGGACAAAATGTTGGCGTTCCTAAATCCAAAGAGCGATGCGCGCGGAAATGGAGATCTGTCCGACGTCTGACGCATGCCGACAAGCAAATCGCCAAGAAGCTGAAGAAACGATGAGAAAAGTCGGACCCTGCACATTCTGTGGCCAAATCGGCGCGATGACCAAAGGGCATCTTGTCCCAAAAGGAATCTGGCCGAATGGAAGGCCGAATGGGGTCATCACCGTGCCGAGTTGTGAACCCTGCAACACAGCCCAGAGCGAAGATGACGCTTACTTCGCACAGATCCTTCCTCTGTTGGTTGGTTTAGATCATCCGCTCGCAGTAGCGGCAATCGAAGGCCCGATCGCACGGAGCATTGAGCGATCGAGGCATGGGAAAAAGGTACTTGAGAATCTGACGCGCGAATTAGCGACAAGACCGACAATCGGATTTGATGGGACGGTAATTGGTGAAGGGACATCAATTGCGGTGGACGCGCTGGTTCTCAGACGGACCATTCAGAAGATTATCGCGGGTTTGTTTTTCAAGGCGACAACTCGGCGGTTGACTGACTGGCAACGAGGTTGACTGACTGGCAACGAACAGAGGTTTGGTTTTGGGCGGAGGTGGCAGACAATCCGATCGTTCAGAATGTTGTTTCCAGAATGGGAGAAGAAGGTGACTTCGGCGACGACACTTTCTTGGCCCGATGGAGTATTGAAAATGTTCAAGCTGAGAAATCAGCGTGGCGCATTCGCTTGTACAAGCGGATCGGTTTTTTTGCAGTGACGTGAGCTCGACGCAGCTTGTCGAGCGTCAGGGTGAGGCTGCGTAAGAAACGGGAACAGATCCAGTTTCGCCATCACCCTGGCTAATAACGGGAACCGTCGCTGTTTTCCCAAGACAAAATTGCTTTCCACATCCCGAACGCGGGAAGGTCAAGAACGATGAACCGATTCGAACGCATCCATGTCAAGTGTTTCCGTCGTCTGTATGACGTTGACCTGTCACTGAAACCATTGAACGTGATGATCGGAGCCAATGGCAGTGGAAAGACTTCGTTGCTCGATGTCTTCTCATTCCTGTCGGCGTCGGCATCCGGCAATCTGAAAGAGACGGTCAGCGCCTTCGGTGGTGTGGACGGCAATCTCACCACGCTTGAAGCTGTGAACGGTGGCAAGGCAACCTGCATGCAATTCGAAATTGACGCGGCCGTCCCCGACTCTCAGCCGTTGAAGTACGCGATTTCGCTCAAGCCGGGAGGGGTCTCTTATGAGATCGTCGATGAGACTCTGACCCAACAGCGCAGTCCAAATCCACCGCCGCTGAAGTACATCCAGTCCCATCACGGGGATGTGCGGTACTTCAAACCGCAGGAGAACAAACTCCTGCCACCGGAATGGGAACACGAGCCGCTGGAATCGGCATTGTCGCAGGTTCCGAAGATGTATCACGAGCCGGAGGAGTTCCGAAAAGGGTTGGCGTCTTCGACACATTACCACGTTCTGGACGTCGGGCCGCGTGCGCCCGTCCGATTGCCACAACAGATGCGCGAGGCCAAGCTGCCCGGCAAGGACGGAGAAGATCTTGTCTCGTGCCTATTCTGGATGCGTGAAGCGGATCGGGAACGATTCGAGGCGGTCGAAGACACTTTGCGAGCGGGTTTTCCTGACTTCGACCGATTGAACTTTCCGCCGGTGGCTGCCGGCACGCTGGCGATGACCTGGAAGGACAAGAGATCGAAGTATCCGTTCTACATGCACCAGCTCTCAGAAGGAACATTGCGGTTCTTATGGCTGGTGACTCTGCTTCAAAGCCCGGGGCTGACGGCGGTCACGCTCATTGATGAGCCGGAAGTCAGTCTCCATCCGGAACTGCTGTCGTTGCTGGCCGAGCTGCTGCGTGAAGCGTCGCAAAGAACGCAACTCATCGTTGCGACACATGCCGATCGACTGGTCCGTTTTCTGCTTCCGTCGGAAGTCATTGCCGTGGATGTTGCCGACGACGGCACAGCGTCAGCCACCTGGGCCGACGAATTCGATCTGAACGAGTGGCTGTCGGAATACACACTCGACGAAGTCTGGCGAATGGGCCGCATCGGAGGTCGGCCATGAGGATCGCCATCATCTGCGAAGGAAGGACCGAACATGCCTTCAAGCCGTATTTGCAGGCTTTTTTGAAGACACGCCTCGCGGGCAAGATGCCAAAGTTGGATCTCGCCCCGTACGACGGACGCATCCCAACTGGCGCGAAGCTAAAACGAATCGTTACGCGATTGCTGGCCGACAGCAAGACGCCGGCAGACGCCGTCATAGCGCTGACCGACGTCTATACCGGATCGCAGCCACCTGAGTTCGAGACCGCCGATGTTGCAAAAAACAAGATGCGGGAATGGGTCGGTGACGAACAGCGATTCCATCCTCACGCGGCCCTCCACGACTTTGAAGCATGGCTGCTGCCGTTCTGGGACCGAATTCACGAGTTGGCAGGAAGCAACCGCGCGAAGCCAGGAGCGAATCCCGAGCAAGTGAATCATGGAAATCCGCCGGCCCACCGTCTCGCGGAAGTGTTTCGCTCCGGATCGAAGCATCGCGCTTATGTGAAGCCGCGTGATGCCGGTCGTATTCTGGAAGGCCAGAGCCTGTTGGTCGCAGCCGAAGCGTGTCAGGAATTGAAGGCTTTCCTGAACACGATTCTCAAACTATGCGACGAGACACAGGTAATTCCGTGAGGAAATACGGGGATGCCATCGCTTGCGCGAGCGCGAACGAAGGTGACTTGTCCATTTACCGTCAGCAACGCGGTCCAAGTAGCCGGAACATCTTTGCGAACTCGCGGGTGGTGGTGCTGTTTCTTGTAGGCCACGAGCAATTGCAGCATCTCGTCCCACGGGCGGGCGAGGCGGTCCAGGCAGCGGGTGGCGATGGCTCGACGCAGCTTGTCGAGCGTCAGGGTGGGGCCGAGAACCTCGACTCGTTCGCGCAGCCGCGTATCGTTGAAACCTTTCGTGAGGCGACGCTCGGCCTGCATCTGGTGGATGAGGTCGTCGAGCACTTCGTCCTGTTCTTGCATGGCCTGCAACACGGCCCAGACTTCCTCGAACTCGGCCCGCGCGACGGCGGCGTCCACCGATTCGCCCGTGGCCTGTTCCACGTACAGCGGGACCAGGATGTAGCCGGTCGTCTTGCCCGGTGCGTTCCGCATCGCTCGGCCGACGGCCTGCACGATGTCCACTTTGCTCCGCTTGGGAGTCAGGAAGGCGACCATGTCCACCGTCGGCACGTCGATCCCTTCCGTCAGGCAGCGCGCGTTCGACATGACCGCCTGCCGAGCCGCTTTGAACTCGGTCATCAAGCCGTCGCGAGCCGCCGTGGACATGGCTCCGTTGACATGCAACGCGGCGAAATCGGGAAGGTGAGTGCCAATCCCTTCGCTCCCCTCGCTGGTGAATGATCTCGCCGAGGCCACGTTGCCGTGGAACGTGAAGATCTTCTTGAGCCGGTGCTCGGCAACCGCCTGAGCCAACGCGATTTGATTGGCGACTTGCTGTGCCTTCACTTCGTCGCCGAAACGAATGGTCAGAATGGGACCATTTCTGCGAACTATCGCCAGCGACCGAGCCCGTAAGGAACGGCCGCAAGTTCTCGATGAAGTCGAGGCCGGTGCCGAGGCCAGCCCTTACGACCGGCACGGTCCGTTGCGAATCTATGTCCGAAGTCCGCGCAGTTGATGGAAGTCGAGCGTCGTGGCGGCGATGATGTTGCCACGAACGCTCACACGAGAGTTGTCGATCAGCGAAGTCCGTGACGGACCTATCTTCGTCTTCGTTCCGGCTGGTGCCATGCGCGCAATTGATCGAAAGTTGGTCAGAGACGTGCTCCACATGAAGGGGCAGGTGCTGGCGATCTGCGCGGTGATGGCTTGCGGCGTCGCGACGTTTGTGATGTCGACGAGCGCGCTGGTCTCGTTGCAACGCACGATGGACGGCTTCTACGAGCGAAATCACTTTCCGCGCGTGTTCGCGCGAATGAAGCGGGCGCCGCATTCGCTCGCGGAGCGGATCGAAGCGGTGCCGGGTGTGGCTCGGCTGCAGACGCGAGTGGTCGTGGACGTGACGCTCGATCTGCCCAGCTTTCCGGAGCCGGTGGCGGGACGATTGATTTCGATTCCCGAGCATCCGCTGCCGACCGATTTGTGCTCACTGTTTTTGCGCAGCGGGCGTTTCATCGAGCCGCGCCGCGATGACGAAGTGCTGGCCAGTGAGGGCTTCATGAAGGCGCACCGCCTGGCGGTCGGCTCGACGTTGGAGGTAGTCATCAACGGCAAGAAGAAGCAGATGCGGATCGTCGGCATCGCACTGTCGCCGGAGTACGTTTATCAAATCAAGTATGGGCAGCTTGTGCCGGACGACAAACGATTCGGCATATTGTGGATGGGCCGCGAGGCGCTCGAAGCGGCGTACGACATGACCGGCGCGTTCAACGATGTGCTGATCGATTTGCTGCCCGGCGCGGTCGAGGCGGAGGTCACGCGGCGATTGGATTCGGTCATCGAGAAGTACGGCGGCTTCGGATCGCATGGGCGCGAGGATCAGATTTCGCACCGCTTCCTCAACGACGAAATCAGCAACCTGAAACGCATGGGCCTGATCGTGCCGTCGATCTTTCTGGCGGTCGCGGCGTTTCTGTTGAACGTGGTGCTGACGCGGATCATCGCGATGCAGCGCGATCAAATCGCGGCGCTGAAGGCGTTCGGCTATTCGCACTGGGCGGTTGGGCGGCATTATCTGAAGCTGGTATTCCTGGTGTGCATCTGCGGGTCGATCGCCGGCACGATCGTCGGGGCGATCATGGGCCGCAAGATGATGGGCATCTATGCCGAGTTCTACCGCTATCCGTCGCTCGAATATCACTTGCCGATGGAAGTCATCGTGGGAGCGTTCGCTGTTTGCACGTTGACAACCATGCTGGGGACGCTGAACGTTGTGCGCCGCGCCGTGCATTTGCCGCCGGCCGAAGCGATGCGGCCGGAATCTCCCGCCGATTTTCGGCCGACGATCTTTGAGCGGCTGGGCCTCGAAAGCTGGCTATCGCAAATCGGACGCATCGTGATTCGCAACATCGAGCGGCGGCCGGTCAAAGCGTTGCTGTCGATCTGCGGGATCTCGATGGCCGCGGCGATTCTGGTGTTGGGACGCTTCTCGGCGGACGCACTGGATTGGCTGGTGCGCGCGCAGTTCGAGATCATGCAGCGGCACGATATCGACGTTGCTTTGATCGAACCGACGTCCCGAAAAGCACTGCACGAAATCGAACGTCTGCCGGGCGTGATTCACGCGGAGCCGCGTCGCGGAACGGG
>CAYSHJ010000285.1:0-10137 GCA_964430385.1 uncultured Planctomycetaceae bacterium | reverse complement strand
GCATGAAGAAAACACCGTATTTGAGCGTCTACGCAAAAGGTGAACTCGCAGATGCACTCCACCGATTCGCCAACGTCTCACCGGACGACAAGCTGGTCGGTCGGTCCATCAAGGTCTCCGGCAAGATCACAATTCACACGGACTTTCCCAAGAGCGAAGATCAAACTCCCGTTTACGTTCTCGACCTGCGAGATTGGAAAAAGTTTCAAATCCTGCCAGAGCCCAAAGGGGAATGATCCCCGAAGTACACGGAGCCGCGGGCCGCGCGGTTTCGTCGTTTGAAATTGGAGACACGTTCATGAAATTTTCTCTGTCGAACCTGCTCTTGGTTGTTGCCGTTGTGGCCGTCGCCCTTGGATGGTGGTGCGATCACGCGCGGCTTCTGACTGCCAACGCCCGCTTGAACGCCGAAGCGGCCGCCCTGTTTGAGGAAGCGAAGGCTTGAGCGAATCCAAAGGTGTCAGGAGTCGTTGATTTGCGATGGATGTGCGGCACGTCTCGATCAATCAGCACAGCGTGAAGTCAAGAGGATGAGATCATGGGCGTCAGCAGCACCGACGCTGATTTCGTCCCCTGAGGCGAGCCAATTGCGAGCCATTTGCCGTTGCTGCTCGACCGCGAGGCCAGGCCGCATGAGTGGTTGATCGGCCGCCTGGCGCGGGCCAACTCTCACTGGCAGACGGCGGGCACTTTTTTTCGCAATTCCCAGCTTGACCAGACGATCACCCGGCACTACACTGCATTAGTGAACTAGGTCAATGGAGGGAACACACAATGATTATTGATCCGAAGAGTAACTTGCCGATCTTTCGTCAGATTGCTGATCAGATGCGGGGGGCGGTTGACGCTGGGGTGTATCAGCCCGACGAGGCGCTGCCATCACTGCGGGCGTTGGCGGTCGAGATTCGAGTTAATCCAAATACGGTGCAGCGCGCATACGACGAGCTGGAGCGCGAAGGTGTGGTCGAGTCGCGGCGCGGCTTGGGGGTGTTTGTCGTAGATCGACGTCGGCTGGCGGCAGGAAGCCGTGCTGAGAAGAAACTAGCCAGTCTGTTGAAAAACGCAGTCGCCACAGCCTTTGCCGACGGCGTCAGGCCGGCACGGATGCGTGAGTTGTTCGAGTCGACTCTGCGGGCAAGTCTTCAATCCGAAGGAAAGCAGAGATGAACGGCAACGGACCGGCGATTGAACTGCGAGGTCTCACGAAGCGGTACGGGAAATCGGCCGCTGTGGACTCGATGGATCTGTCGATTCCGAGCGGCACGACGCTGGGGTTGCTTGGCCCAAACGGAGCCGGCAAGAGCACGACGCTACGGATGATGATGGGTTTACTCCGCCCAACGAGCGGCGACATACGGGTACTCGGCATCGATGTGATGCGTTCGCCGTCCGAAGTGAAACAGCGTGTCGGATACGTTCCGGAAGCCCATTACATCTATCGTTGGATGAGCGTCGACGCGGTGCTGCAGTTTGCGCGGGCGTGCTACCGCACCTGGAACGCCGATCTGTGCTCTGAGCTGCTCGATATGTTCGAGCTGCCGCATCGCAAGCTCGTGCGACAGTTGTCGAAAGGAATGTTGGCTAAGCTTTCGCTCGTCGTGGCACTTGCCCACGAGCCGAATTTGCTGGTGTTGGACGAACCGCTGTCGGGTCTGGACCCGATTGCACGAGACGAGTTCCTCGACGGCGTGTTGAAAGGCATTTGCCGTGGCGAGCGGACGGTCATGTTCTCAAGCCACCAACTCGACGAAGTGAACCGACTTGCCGATACGGTCGCGATCATGAATGCGGGCCGCATTCTGGTTCACTGTCCGCTGGAAGAGCTGCTACGCACGACCAAGCGGGTCCGTGCCGTGTTGCAAAATGGGCGACTCCCGCAGGCGACCTCAGACACAATCGTGTGGCAGCATGTCAACCGCCGCGAATGGCAGATCACCATTCACCCGTTTACCGACGAGATCGTCGAGCGTCTTCGGGCCGACAATCCAGTCAGCAGCCTTGAGGTCATTGACCTCGGGCTGGACGACATCTTCAAAGACTTCATTCGAGGACAACGTCAGCCATGTTGAAAGCATTGTTCTGGAAAGACGTTCGCATCAACCGACTACCACTGCTTACCGGTGTGGTTCTGTTGATCGTTCCGTACTTTCTTGCGATCGGAACCTTTAGTCTCAATCCGCCGTCTGGCGGCACGTCCGCGATGTGGGGGAGCATACTGGTTTTGGGGAGCATGTATAGCCTGGGCCTTTCTCAATTCACCTTGGCAGTCCTGGCTGGGAATGTGATTGCGGTGGAGCGCGTGGACCGATCTGCGGAGTTTCTCGGATACCTGCCACCTTCAAAAGCCCAGATCTTGCTCAGTAAATCCGCGCTGCTCATCGGCACCGGAATCGTCGTTACGGCAGTGAATCTTGCAACCATGATGGTTGCAAATTCATTGGTCGGCAGCCTGAACGCGTCCGCGCCTGGAATGTCAATTCTCGATTTCTCACAGATCTCGTTGGTCGGTGTCGGAGCGGCCGGTGTGGGCTGGGCGGCGTCGGCGAAGTTCGAAACGACCGGAGTGCCGGTTCTCATCGCGATTGCGACACCGATGATGGTCCCGGGAGCGTTTTACTTGACCTACTTCGCATTTGGCTGGCCCCTTGAGGAACTTTCGGGGACGACGATTCTTTTGACATGCGGGCTGGTTGGCGCAGTGTTCTTCGTTGTCGGGTGGATCTACTACCTTCGTCGCGTTGAGGCCTGAATCATTCGGAGAAGCGACAGATGTTCGATCTTGGAGGCTCTTATGAGTAATCGTTTTGCACACCTTTGGGTCATCGTGGCGGGACTTGTGACTTTCACAACTCCATCCCTGGAAGCGAATCAGCGGCTCCTGAGCGAGACCGCAAAGGCAATCAACGAAGCCAAGTCGGGTCAGTTTGATTGGACGATCAAGCCCGCTCAGGATGGTGTCCCATCGCAGACCATGCGGACGTTGTGGGTCGCCGACGCCAGTCGAGTGGAGAGGCTTGTGGGGGAAAAGGCGATTAGCTGGGAGGTTCGCCGCAAGGGGAAGCCTGGGCTGGCCATCGACCGTCAAAGCAGGACCTATAACCGTACGAAAGCTGCGAAGGAACTCGTCTTTCCACTCCCGCTACTAACAGCAATGAAAGGTGTTCCGCCTGAGAAAGTCGAGGATCTCGGCAAGAAGCGAATCGGCGACGGCGACGCGCGCGGGTTGAGGACCTCGTTACGAAACCTGGGCCCGGATACCGGAGCCGAGGGGACGCTTTCCGTGTGGATCGACGAGGACTCCAGACTGCCGCTCCTCGTCGTCCATGAAGATCAGTTGCACACGATGCGCATGGAGGGATTTAAGTGGAACATTTCTCTCAAACCCGAATTGTTCGACGTTCAACCGCCGGATGACTACGAAGACAAGACACCCGCGCCGCCAAATGACAAGGAGCTTGCTCAGATCCTCGGCGCTTTCAAGACTTACTCCGCCGCATACGGCCACTACCCGCAAGTCGAAAAGATTCAGGGCGACGTGACTTCGGCAGGATTGAGGAAGAAACTTGGCATTCCAGCCGGTGCGTTTGGTCAGGCCGTCGTGGAACACAAGGATTTCCCGCGCTGGCTGGACGCGAGTTGGGGGTGGGGATGGATGAACGTCCTCCACAACCAAAACAGCGACTGCAGGTACTTCGGCAAGACCGTCGGTCCCAGGGACGCCGGAAAGGTTCTGATGCATTGGAAGCTCGATGGCGAAAGCTACCGCGTGATCTACGGGGATTTGAAAACGGAGACTGTCACGGCAGAAAAGCTGGATTCGTTAGTGGAGAAAAAATGACGACAAAAAACCCGCCTGGGGTCTGCTTTGTTCTGATCGGGGCGTTGATTAGCAGCGTCGGGCTGTTGCCAGCAATCTCCGCTTCGGCCGCCGAGCCACCGGCGTTACAGGAGGCTGGCAACGTTCATTTCAACGACGTACCGGCCAACATCGAAGACCTGAGGGAACTTGAGCGGCGAATTCGTAGGGTCGTCGACAGCGTGCAATCGAGCGTCGTGGCAGTTGGTGCAACTGGCCTGATTGTGAGTCCGGACGGCTATGTGTTGACGTGTGCGCATGGGGGGCTTAAGCCGGGCATCGTGTTGCCGATTACTTTCTCTGATGGCAGCAAGTTGGAGGGCAAGCGGCTGGGAGCGGACGACGGTCAAGACGTTGCACTCTTCAAAGCCACCACCGAGGGTGACTTGCCATTTATGGATATTGGCAAACCTGTGCCTTTGAGAGCGGGACAGTGGGTCGTCTCCGCGGGCTATCCCTGGCCCGTCGATCACGGCAAGCCACCGCTGGTTCGCCTGGGTCGTATCGTGGGATACAACCCGTGGTGGCTAGCTGTCGACTCCCTATCGGCCCCCGGTGACTCCGGCGGGCCGCTATTCGATCTCGAAGGCCGATTGATTGGCACGACGCACGGTGACGCGGATCCGTATGTCAAGTATGCAAACGTCAACGCATTTCGCAGCTCGTGGAGAAAGTTCGTTGATGACAAAGGCGTAGCCAGCCTTGCGTCGCGCGAGGCGCTGCTGGGAGTGCTCCCCAAAGTCAATACGCACGCCGCCGAAGTTGGCGAAGTTGTCGTGAGCTCGCCTGCCGAGAAGGCAGGTATCCGACCAGGCGATATCATCATGCGGTTTGACGGCCAGCCCGTAGAACAGTTTGCCGATCTTCTCGATCCATTATGTCGGAAGAATGCCGGTGACAGAGTACAGGTCGAAATTCGCCGCGCCGACGAAACAGTTCATGTCACGCTCACTCTGGGAAAATCGATTCTCCAGGCCGACATCCTCGAACGGATGTTCGCGCCCATCGAGTGGTTTTGGAGGTACTGTGACGATGATGTATCTCGAAACAACCACCGCGCCATCAAGGCGGCATTTCGAAGCACAGTCGCTACTGCACGCCTGGCAACAGTGAGCATCGTGATTGACGACAAACCGGTCGGTCTAGGCGCAGTTGTCGATGCGGAGGGACTCATCGTTACCAAAGCGAGCTTTCTGAAAGCGAACATCCAATGCCGATTGTCCGATGGCCGGAGCATGAGAGCGACAGTTGTCGGCAGCAGCGACACGCAAGACTTGGCCTTACTGAGAGTCGAAGCGAGTGATCTGCCGGTTGTGCAGTGGCGAACTGGTGCGTCACCGCCGGCCGGTAGCTTGCTGGCCGCTGTCGGGGCACAAGAAGATCCCTTGGCCGTAGGCGTCGCTGGCGCACTGCCGCGAACAGTACCCGGTGTGCTCGGCGCCGCCGTCGCCGCGGCAGAGAAAGGCATTGTGCGGGTCTTTTTGGTCGAAGCTGCAAGTGCAGCAGAACGAGCCGGACTGAGAATTGGTGACGTGATCGAAACCGTCGATGATGCTCAGGTGCAGTCAACCGAACATTGGCGTCAAGCTCTTCGCACACATCAACGGGGATCAGCGCTGCAACTAGTGATTGCACGAGGCGACGATCATCCGCAGCGGATGCAGATTATTGTCCCACGCTTTGGTTCGCCCGCGGCGATCCTGCATGACGCAATGGTCCGTGCGAATGAATCCGGTGGGCCGCTGGTGGACGTGGGAGGAAAGGTCGTCGCGATCAATCTTGCGGACAGACATCGACGGTTGTCCGAAGACCATATCGCATCCAATGTTGCAGTTCCCGCCGCCGACGTCCAAAGAATCGTAGGGGAGCTGAGAGCGAAACAGGACGAAAAGTAATTCGCGTCGCAATGCATCCTCGAAGACGTCGTGATGGCTCGGAGATTCAAAGAGAACGTCTTTTGGCTGACGGCGATTGAAGGCGTGCCGATCGCCGAAGTCGCGAAATCAACGGGGCTGCGCCCGGGCAATCTTATGTCGCGGGACAAACAAAGGGTGAATAGGCATGCGTCAGACATCTTTCCACTCGACCGCAGAAGTGGATTCTAGATCGTGCGCTCATTTCTTGTGTGCCGCATGCACTAACGTGATGACGATTGAGCGTTTTCCAGACTCTGACGGAGAGAGCACTTCATTTGCAGTCGACCGATGAGCAGCTCGTTGCGGCCGCTTGCCAGGGTGACTTGGCTAGTTTTGGCCAATTGTATGACCGGCACTATCGCCTGGCGGTGGCGATCGCCCGCAGCCGGTTGTCCGATGCGCATCTTGCTGAAGACGCGGCTCAGGAAACATTTGCCATCGCGTGCCGCACCTTGAGAACGCTGCAGCGGGGAGATCGATTTCCGCAGTGGCTGGGAACAATCTGTCGTCGCACGGCATCACGGTTGGCACTGGGTCGGCCGAATCATGAGCCGTTGTCCGATCATCGGGAGCCAGTCAACGACTCCTCACTGGCGATGTTGCGTGAGCAAGTTCACGAAGCGGTGGAGCAACTGGACGAGAGTTCGCGCGAAATCGTCCTGCTGCATTACTTTGGCGGACTGACTTATGACGACATCGCCGGCGTGGTTGGTCTATCGACGCAAGCGATTCACGGACGCCTTCAGCGAGCACGTCGCAAGCTGGCCGAAATCCTCGACCCCACAGGAGCCAAAGAATGAACAACTCACCACAGGATTGGGAAGAGCGATTGCGGGTGGGGTTGGGGGATGTGCCCTCGCCAGATTTTGAAGCTTGGTGCGGTCGCCACCCTGATGCAGTTGCGGCTCTTCAGCCGGTGGCCGCGCCGGTTCAAGCGTCTTCTCTACAAACACCTATGAACAGGAGATATCTCATGACATCGCTCAAGTGGATCGCTGCATCCGTGCTCATCGTAGGCGGATGGTTGTGGTTGGGAGCTGGCGGCGGAAGCCTCGGCCCGAATGCTTTTGCGGACGCGATTCCTGGTGTTGACGACGTTCAGACAATGACTTGGACAGTCACCTACTACACTCGGCTCACCGGTGAAGATGGCAAGAAATCGTGGCTTGAAAAAGAACGCCGGTTGCGCTCGTACCGGCACCCAGGACTACATCGCGAGACTTTTCTGGACGAGAATGGTGCCGTGATTGGCATGCACATCACGGACGTTCGAGCAGGCCGGATGCTGGACGTCAACTTGAAAGAGAAGAAAGCGGTGCTCAAGGCCCCGATTATTTCGTATGACGAACGGCCGCCGTTTGCTTACGTCGGCGACATGATTCGCGAACGCAAGGAATCCTATCGAATCAAATCGCTGTCGCTGCAGGGTCACAAGGAAATCGACTCGAAGAAGGCAAACGTCGTGCGCGCCATTACTGTATCGAGCGAAAATGGAGAAAAGTCGCGCATCGACTTCCTGTTTGATGAAACCTCAAAACAACTATTGGGAGTCTGGGCACCGAACGAACCGGGCTACGACTTTGAAGCCGCTGTCGAGGAGAAAATGCCTGCGGGTGAAAAATGGCAAACAGGGATGCCCCTCGGTGCGCTGTTCCACGAGATTGTCCTGAATCCAAAACTGGAGGCGTCTGATTTCAGCCTGGACCCTCCCGCCGGTTATGCGTTCGAGAAACAGGCACCGGCGACAGTGACCGAAGACGAGATGATCGCTTATCTGGGAGCCGCCGCCCGGTTCAATGACGATCATTTTCCCGATTCGCCCTACCAAGCGTTTGACAGTGACAAGTTCAATGCAGCGAGCGAAAAGACAATGACTGATCGCTCGGCCGTTGAGCAGGCGCTGATCGACATTCGGGACAAGATCATGAGGCGAGAAATCTACCGTTCTCCGGTCAAGCAGTTTGAGGACGACCACACAGTTCCGAAGAGTTTTCACTACGTCGGCAGCGGTGTGAAGCTGGGCCAAGCCGACCGGATCGTGAGTTGGTACAAGCTCCGCAAGTCTTCCAAATGCCGTGCTCTCTATGGTGATCTCTCAACCAAAGACGTGACCGAGAGAGATCTGCCATTGCGACTGTCCGAGTGAAGTACGGCAGTTGGACTGCACCGCTTGTCAGCGGAACTGAAGGGACCGGCGTCTGGTATCCGACAACAGTCAAGACAACCGGTACGATCTGGGTCAAGCAAGTCAACCCGATGATCGTTGAACCGCGTGACCAACACTGGAGGCTGAGTGTCGAGTTCAAGGAATCGCTGCCCGACGGGCTTTTCGACATCAAAGCCGCCATGACGAGGTAGTCGAGACGTAGGCGAGTCGAACCAAAGCGACGCGCAGGTGTTTGAGATTTAGGAAGCGTATCAGCCGATCGTTGTGGCCCATTGCAGACAAAATGTTCCAAAACCGTGCAAGAATCGGCGTCCGCTTGTGTCTAATGAGTACGGAACCACGGTCGCGGCCGTTCGAGTCCTCACGGTTGGCTGACGAAATCCAAGTCCGTTACGGTGCGGCAAACAGCTTTCTCTGGAGTCTTGCATGGACATTATCCTTCCAGCCTTGCTGCCATTCATGATCTTGGTGCCGTGGCTGCTACTGCGACGACCGGCGTCGTGTCTCGAATGCGGTGATGCCCTGCCACTTTTCCAATCGCCGCTCACGAAGACTCGTCGCCAATGGTTTGCGGGGGGCTATGTCTGCCAGCGCTGCGGTTGCGAAACCAATCTGGCGGGGCAGAAGCTGACGGCCGATTCGCCTCCGGCGCGGTTCCCAATCGTGAAAGTTTGCTGGCTGTTTGTGGCGATGTTGGGAGGCGCTGGCCTTTTCAGTGTCATGTTGGCGAAGCCGGTACCGAATCATGCCGTGGCTGAAGCTCCTCTTGCCTCGCCGGTTCTCGCACCGCGCGAATGATGCGGAACGAGAAACCGATGATTCCCAGTCCTCCAGACACGCGAGCCAGCTTGATTCTGCGTCTGCCCGACGCGGCGGATGCTGCGGCTTGGGATGAGCTGGTGGCGATTTATGGGCCGTTGGTGTTTCGCATGGCGGTGCGTCAGGGGCTGCAAGCGGCGGATGCGGAGGATCTCGTTCAGAACGTCTTCGCGACGATTGCTCGGTCGGTGGCCGAGTGGCTGGATCGGCCGGATCGGGGCAAGTTTCGAGCTTGGTTGTTGCGGATTGCTCGCAATGCGGCGGTGAACTTTCTGACTCGACGCGGACATCGGTCGTTGGGGACAGGCGATACAGCGGTCGCGAAGTTGTTGGCGGAGATTCCCGCACCGGAATCTCAACTGTCGAGTGAGTTTGATCTCGAATACCGACGCGAAGTCTTTCGCTGGGCCGCCGAACAAGTTCGAGACGCTGTCGCCGACACGACTTGGCAAGCGTTTTGGCTCACTCAAATGGAGAATCTCCCGATCGCTGAAGTGGCCGAACGATTGGGGATCAGCGTTGGCAACGTCTACATCGGTCGCAGTCGCGTGATGACTCGGTTGAAAGAACTCGTGAAGCAGTTTGAGGCGGTCGAATGAAAGCTCGCACTGTGAAGCCGCAGGTATGTAGCCGTCATCGCTCCGCGTGACGAGCCGAACGCTTCACCGACGCGGTTTGGCAATTCGGCTCATCACGCGGAGCGATGATGGCTACGTAGAAAGAGGTTGCATGAAACCCATTATGAATTGCAGCGACGACAGCTTGCGGTTGCTGTTGCGAGAAGACGAAGAGAGCGGCGACTTTCGGGACGCCGCTCGGCATGTCGATTCGTGCCCGCACTGCCAACAGCGAATTGGTGAACTCGCGGCGGAGGACGACGAGTGGCATGAAGCGCATGAGATGCTGCTTGCCGGCGATGAATCCGGCTCAGGCAACAGCGACTCGGCGTCCGGTCACGAGCGAAGTCGCGGGCGCTGGCAGCGACGGCCGACGGCTTGGACCGAGGCGATGGCTCGGCAGTTGTTGTCGCCTCCGTCGCATCCGGAAATGCTGGGACGCATCGGCCGCTATGAAGTCGAGCGGCTGATTGGCACGGGTGGCATGGGGGTCGTCTTCAAGGCGTTTGATACGGAATTGAACCGGCCCGTGGCGGTGAAGCTGTTGGCTCCGTATCTCGCGGGAAGCGGTGCGGCTCGCAAGCGATTCGCACGCGAGGCGCGAGCGGCGGCGGCGGTCGTGCATGAGCATGTGGTCGCGATTCACAACGTCGAGACCGATGGCGAAGTTCCCTTTCTCGTGATGCAATACGTCCCCGGCGAATCGTTGCAGAGTCGGCTCGATCGCGAAGGAGCGCTCGACGTTTGCGAGATCTTGCGAAT
>CAYSHJ010000284.1:0-4001 GCA_964430385.1 uncultured Planctomycetaceae bacterium | reverse complement strand
GGACGTAGTGATGCGGATGCAAATAGTAGCCGGGCACCTCCATGCCGATCCGCGATCCCGTCACGCCCAGCGACTCGGCGATCCGATCCAGCGCCGCGATCGGGTCCTCCGGCTCACCGCCGCCCCAGGTCCACAACTGATCAACCAACGCATCGGCTTGAAACTCGGCACGTTCACCGTCGCGAGTCAACACACTGATCGGCCCCGGCTTTGACGAGATCAGCAGGCACTGAAACTCTTGGTAGCTCTTCGCGTCCGACCCGGTCAGCCAACGGATCGAGACCGGATGAATCACGAGCAACCAATCGAGGCCCGCCGCGCCGATCGCCTCACGAGCGCGGGCGCGCCGAGCCGCAAATTCCTCGGCGGAGAAATCGTGTTTGGACATGCTTCCACACATTAGCCCAAAGCACGAGCCAGGGCGAGCGTTCATTGTAATTCCGAAATCGAGCGGTAGCATTTCACAGCGACATGGGTGCTTGCCGGCTCGTCGCCGCCAAGAGAATAGGGAAGACGGTGTGAATCCGTCGCGGTCCCGCCGCTGTAACCGGGGACGAAAGCCGCCGTTGCCACTGAGCGAATGCTTGGGAAGGCGCGGCCAGTAGATCGATCCGGGAGCCAGAAGACCTGCCCAAACGTCGTTCGTGTTCTGGCTCACGCGGCTCGCGTCGGACGAGGCGTGGCAATCTGATTCGCAGGACGAGCGTGACCTGGCGACGGCCTCGATGTCTCGAGGAGTCGTGGGCTGCGCGACGTGCTTGCGGCGGACGGCGACGGCTGGCTGACGGTTCTGCGTGAGTCGTTATTCGACAACGGAGAATTGTCATGCAGAGTTTTTGGGGAAGCTCGCGGCGTTCCGGTTTCACGCTCATCGAGTTGCTTGTTGTCATCGCGATCATCGCGATTCTGATCGCACTGCTGCTGCCCGCCGTGCAGCACGCTCGTGCGGCCGCGAGACGTTCGCAGTGCCGCAATTCGCTCAAGCAATTGACGCTCGCCCTGCACAATTACGCGGAGACGCACCGCGAGATGATGATTCCCTATGTGATTGAGGATTCGACCCGGCTGAACTATCTCACGACGTTTTCCGGCGCGCAGGGAAAGTCTCAATTCTGGTTCGGGACCGTGGACTACGACATTCCGTCGCCGTCGCAGCAACTCGATTTCAAGAAGGGACCGCTCGCGGCGTTCCTGGAAACGAACTACGAGGCGTTTCAGTGTCCCGATTTCGGGCCGGCTCAAATGCAGGCGGTTCACTTCGGACGTCCGGCGACTGGCTATGGCTTCAACGGTTATTACCTATCCCGCGCCTCCGGCATCGACTATCCGCCGCCGAGCTATGCTCCCACACCTGCCGCGAATCCCGCGACACGACGCTTGGCCGACGTGAAGGTGCTCTCGCAAACCGTCGTCTTCGCTGACAGCGCTCAAGTCCGCCTGACGTCGTTTTTCCCGCCCGCGTTCAGCTTTGAAGAGAACTGGATTCTCGATCCACCCAGCAACAATTTTCCAGACGTACATTTTCGACACGACGGCGCGGCGAACGTCGCGTTCCTGGATGGCCACGTCGAGACGCGGCAGCGGCATTATCGCGTTGACATTCCCGGTTCCAATTTCCTCTCTGCGGCTCAAGCGGACCTGATGAACAAGAACCAACTTGGCTATGTGAGCGACGGCAACCTCGGCAACCCGGCCTTGCAGGATGAGTTGTACGACCGGCGATGAGACCGATCGCTCGCGAATGGGTTGTTTGCTGTTTTCCTGGTAGTGGGTCAATTTGAAGAAATTCCGGGTGGCACGCCCTGCTAAGGGCGTGGATTCTGGCGAGGAGAATTCCACGCCCTTCGATGACTCAGGGCGTGCCACCCAATCTGACCCACTACCGTTTTCCTTGGCCGATCGCGCTGTCGTGATCGTTTGCAAAAGAGGTCCGCTGCAAGAAGAGGTCCGCATCATGCTTGTCAGATTCACGGCTGAAGGCCGTTGCACTGGGTTGATTGTGCTTTGCGTCTGTCTTTCGGGCTGTGGTGGTTCCACGGCGTCCGCTCCTCGGACCACGCCGCCGACGGGTCGGATGGTCTACGTGGATATCGCCACGATGAAGCCGCTGGTCCATGACGTCGCCACGTCGTTCCCAGCGGTGCATCCCAAGACGGGAAAGCCGACGTTGCGTCCCGCGCTGTATTGTCCGAAGTGCCAACAGTGGTATCCCGCGCCGTCCATCGATCAGGTCAACCGCGTTCCCGGAGCGGGCCAGTGTCCCAAAGACAAAACTGCTTTGACTGCCGAAGGTCCGTGGCCAGATGGTTCCACAACGATGATTGACGTCAAATGAGAAGATTGACGTCAAATGACGTGGACAGTGTGCGTGCATAAAAAAAGGAGGTGCCGAAAATGGTCCCCATCCAGCTCGTCTGGATGGAACCAGAAGATGGATTGCTATCCGACGATTGAACGGCCGTTCGGACCCCATCCGCCTTGTGCGGATGGTGAACCAGAGCATTCTGCGACATGTGCCACAGCCATCTGCTTCACCATCCGCGCGAGGCGGATGGGGTCTGAAACGAACGACTTCACGTTCTCTAGCATTCCATCGTCAGTTCCATCCAGACGAGCTGGATGGGGCTGAGAACCTCGCCGCGAAGTGCGGCAAATGTCTCTTCGTGAAATCGAAACCGTCCGTTACAAAGAGCCGGCTTGGAACGCGGCCTCGGACGCTGCGTCTCCGCGTGCTGAGGCGTCGATTCGCGTTCCTGGCACCGCCGGAGAAGACAGGGATGTCGATGAATTCCGATCAACCCACCATCGCCAATGTCTTCGAGGGACTCGAAGAATTCCAGACGGGAACAACGTCGACCGGAGTCTCGGCGCACGGCCGCGAATGGTGGTGGCGGTCGTGTCAGAATTGGCTGTTCTCGCTGCTGATTAACGCGCTGTTGCTATTGTTGGCGATGCTGGTGGGAAGTCGTCCGTACGGACGCGGAGGGTTCGGCTCGTCGGATGGGCATTACTTTTCGGCCACCTTCTCAACGGGTCGAAGCGAAGGAAGTGGTGGCGAAGTCGATACCACGATCCCGGAAGCGAGTTCTCTGGAGATGGGCACTGCGTGGGAGCCGCGATCGGCGTCGATGCCGCGTCCGCTGCTGACCCTGATTCCAGCCGATCCACAGTCCGTGTTCGATGCTATCCCCGCGGAACCACTGACGACCGAGTCGTTCGCAATGGAGACTCCAGGGCTGTCTCGCGACCAAGCAGCGTCGGCCGTCCGATCAGGAGACGTGCCCAGTCCGACACGAAGCGGTCGAGTCATTAAAGAAGTCGGCGGTGATGCCGTTCCGGGAGTCGACGGCTCTTCAGCCGGAACCCCGGATGGTGATCGGACCGAATTCTTCGGCATCGCCGCGCGGGCTCAGCGGTTTTTGTACGTCGTTGATGCCTCGGAAAGCATGCACGAGCACCGAGCCATGCAAACCGCTCGACAGGAATTGTGGCTGAGCCTGCAAGAATTGTCCGCCGCGGTGAAGTTTCAAGTTGTGTTCTTCAATCTGAAGCAGCACGCGATCACGCGGCGCGGCGAACGGCCGCAGATGCTGGCGGCCACTGAGACGAATCTACGTTTGGCGCAGCAGTTCCTCAACGGCATTCAACCCGACTCGGGCACGGATCGGTTCGGAGCGTTGATCTCCGCCTTGAGCCTCGACCCCGATGTGGTTTTTCTGCTGACCGACTCGGACGCCCCGGAGTTGAGCGCGAAGGAACTGGCTGACATCCGCCGCCTCAACCGGCGTAAAGCGGTCATCCACGTGGTTGAGTTTGGGAAGGGCGCGGACCTCGGGCAGGACAACTTTCTCAAAGCCATGGCGCGGCAGCACGGTGGGACTCATCGCTATCACGATTTGATGCGTGCGAGCCACTAGTGCTTTGTCACAGCAATGAATTCGGGTCGCGGAAATCAGCCGCAGGGCGCTAGCCCCGGTTCTTGCTGCACAAACCGGACGCTA
>CAYSHJ010000283.1:0-4548 GCA_964430385.1 uncultured Planctomycetaceae bacterium | reverse complement strand
GCGGTTTGAGGTGCTACGCGGTCTGCAAGACGGGACGTATCCGGCGTTGGCCTGTAATCAGGTGTTGGACGAAGGGGTCGATCTGCCGGAGGTGAAGATCGCGGTGGTGATCGGCGGGATGGCGTCGTCGAAGCAGGCTCGGCAGCGATTGGGCCGCATCTTGCGGAAGTCGGGCAACGCGCGGGCGACGTTGTACGAAGTGGTCTGCGGCGACACGAATGAAGCGGTTCGCTCACGGCAGCGAAGGAAGAACGATGCTTACGCGGGAACTCGCCATCGCCGCTTATGACCACGGCCGCGTCGTCCCTGATCGGCTGACGCACGGCTCGCACGCGCAGTACGTCACGCTGGCCGAGCGGATGTTGAAGGTCTATCGCACTGGCATCGGCCGCACACGAGCCGACCTGCATCGGGACATTCACCACCTCTTCGCTCATGAGCCCGAGTGCCCAATCCGCCGCATTGACGCCTTCTGCAAACTGCTGGACGACGTGTCGGAGTTCGACCGTGACGCGAGCGGCCAGGCAGCCGAACTGCGGCGGCAAGTCTTTCACGCCGCCGCGCCATTTCATCCGCTGGTGCGTCAGACCGATCGCTTCTTCGAGACCACCGAGTCGGTCGCGAAGACACGCATCGCCGAACAGCTCGGCCGGCCGTGGGCGGAGATCGAAGCCGAGTTGTTCGCGGACATCATCGAGTTTCACCGGCTCAAGACGTTTGACGGTTATCCCGACCCGGTCGCGTTGCTGTCACGGTACAACGTGGCTCAAGTGCAAGTCGCGCTATTCGGCGCCGTGTCGCTGACAGTCTGGGCGAGCGATGACCTCAAGACGATTCTACGCTACGCGAAGCTCGCGCGGCTGATGCACACAATTCGCCGATCAACCAACAGGCGAGCGGGGGGCGTCAACCCCCTGATGGGCAACGATACCGCGACGGCAGTGAATGAAACCATGAGGAGGCTGACGCCGCCCGCTCGCATGGAGGCGTGCGCTGCCGATGTTTACGAACTGACGTTCGACGGACCTGCCTCGGTGCTGCGCGAGACGCGGCGTTACGGCGTCGCGATGGCCAAGTTCCTACCGGCGCTGTTGGCTTGCCGAGGTTGGCGTCTGCACGCCGTCATTCAAACACAGCGAGCCGGTTGGCAAGTTGCTCTGGACCTCAGCCCGGAGGATCAGCTCAAAAGCCACCTGCCCGCGCCGGAGGAGTTTGATTCGGATATCGAGTCCGAGTTCGCTCGCAAGTGGGGCGGCGAGCCGCGCGACGGCTGGTCTCTGGCGCGAGAGGCGGACATCCTGGACAGCGGTCAAAAAGTGTTCATCCCCGACTTCACCTTCCGGCACGCCGACGGCCGCAAAGTCTTGCTGGAAATCATCGGCTTTTGGACGGCCGACTATCTCACCGCCAAGCTCCGCACGCTGCGTCACTTCAGCTCGACCCCGATCCTGCTGGCCGTGGCCGAGCGACTCACCGACCAATTGCCGCCACTTCCGCCCAACTCGATTGTGTACAAAACGGTTCTGAAGGTGAGTGACGTGCTGGCGCGCCTGACTTGCGGAGCAGACGGCCAGAGCCATCGCTGAGTTTGGCATCGACGAGTTCATCAATGCAGTCGTGCCCATCACGTCCAAGGAGGGCAACAGCGGCGGCTTGGATGAGTTAGTCGTTAAAGTCCCTGTTTGGGATGAACCAGAAAACGAGTCCCCTTCTGAAGCGACCGGCAAGGAACCTTCGTTTCGGAAAGCACCGACTCAACGTTGTTGCACACCACCGCTGGACCCGACCACGACGAAGTACCATGAAAGTACCGTTGCTTGAATCCCGCTCGCTTCATGTCCCGCATAAAACGGCACAATTGCTTCTTCTCCTGCCTCTTGGCAGATGCATAAACGTCGTTCATTTTCATTTTCGGTTGGCTCATACAGGTGCTCCTATATCAATTCCATGCATTATATCAGCACCTGCCAGAGTCTCAACGACTTTTTTGGAGAATCCGAGCACAGAACAGTCGCGGTTCCATGCTGTACGAATTCCTGACCAGCGATCTAAGAGAGGATTTCGGCGATCGGCTGACCGCCGCTGGCGATGTCCACCGGGCGGTTGGTGTGATCGGGGACTCGCAGTTCCGGATCGATGCCCAGACAACGATAAACCGTCGCGCAGAGATCAGCGGGACGCACCGGCTTGTCCTTCACATACGCGGCTTGGGAGTCAGACGCTCCGTAAACCGTGCCGCCACGAATGCCGGCTCCGGCCAGCAGCGAACCGTAGCAATTCGTCCAATGATCGCGGCCGGCGTTGCCGTTCACTCGCGGAGTGCGGCCCATCTCGCTGGTCACGACGATCAGCGTTTCGTCGAGCAGGCCGCGCGCCTCAAGGTCTTCCATCAGCGCCGAGAATGTCTGGTCGAAGCCCGGCAGCTTGTTGTTCTTCAGAATGTGAAAGTTTTTCTGGTGCGTGTCCCAAGCGTCGTAATCGACGTTGACCGGTCCCCAAAACAAGTCCCACGTCACGTTCACGAAACGGACTCCTTGCTCGATGAGCCGGCGGGCGATCAGCGTGCTGTTGCCGAACAGAGTATTGCCGTAGCGGTCCACCGTCTTGGGGTCTTCCAAGCTGAGGTCGAACGCCGTGCGCAGCTTCGACGAGGTCAAGACATCGAACGCTCGTTGCTGATTGCGGTCGAATGAAGTAGTCGCGAGAAGCTGATCGACCTGTCGCCGCTGTTCGTCGATCTGTTGCAGCAATGACCGGCGTGAGTTCAATCGATCCACCGTCATGCCATCCTTCAGCGCGCTGTTTGGTAGCAGCGGTGCTCCGCGCACGATCTGCGGATTGCCCGGATGCGGCGCGAACGAATCCTTGTCGTAATAGGGTTGGGATTCGGTGGTCAGCGGGTCGTATCGCTTGCCGAGGAACCCGCCATACGGACCGGCTCGGCGGAAGGCTTGGCCCCATCCGAGCCAAACCGGCATGAAGACGTAATCGGGCAGGTCTTTGCGACCCGCATTGAGATATTCGCAGACGGAGCCGAGGCTGGGCGGATCGGTGTCGCGCGGGTGCTGGTCGGGGGGCATCAAGTCATAGCCGGTGTAGCACGGCAAGCAGTTGTGACAGCCCGCCTTGTGATTGATCGTCCGAATGAACGCCGTGCGGTGCGCCCACTGAGCGAATTTCGGCAAGTGTTCACAGACTTCGATGCCTTCGACGTTCGTCGCGATCGGGCGAAATTCGCCGCGCGTTTCCGAGGGGCCTTCCGGCTTCATGTCGTACATGTCCTGCGTGGCCGCACCGCCCAGCAGAAACAGAAAGATGACGTTCTTGGCTTTGGCGTGTCCGACGTGCCCAGTCTCCTCGGCCGCCAACATCTGCGGCAGGCCAAAGCCGCCCAGCGCGGTCAACGCCCCGGCTCTTAGCGTCTCGCGCCGAGTGATCCCGTCGCAACACCGCCGCGGACTTCCCAGCATCGTGAGCATCATTTCGTCTCCGAATCCGACAAATCAATGGCCACTTATGGTACATTGCCTTTGTCCGAGACTCAACTTGCGTTGTGAATGAACGCAGAAAAGTCCGGTACCAATTGGAGCGAATGACTTCCTGTCGGTGCCGATGGCAGAATATCCTCAACACATCTGACAACTTGGGTGATGTGAACTCTTGGGCGAGAAAACCTCCATGCCGTCCCGCGAATCAAGATCGAGCGTGACTTGCTCTGGTCCACGATCCTCGCATCGTGATTTGGACCGCCGGGAATTCCTGCGCATCGGTCTGGGCGGCTTCGCCAGTCTCAGCTTGCCCGGACTTTTTCAGCTTCGCGCGGCGAACGCGGCGGAGGACACGACCCAGCACACGGCTGTTATCTTGGTTTGGCTGCGTGGCGGGGCCAGTCATTTGGAGACGTTCGATCCGAAGCCGCAAGCTCCATCCGAGTTTCGCGGACCGTATCAACCGATCCGCACGAACGTCGCGGACCTCCAGATTTGCGAACTGTTGCCTCGGCTGGCCGGCATTGCCGACAAGTATGCCCTGGTCCGTTCGCTGTCACACACCGGCGGCGGGCACCCGGCTGGGTCGTTGCAAATGCTCTCGGGCGATCCGGCTGCTCAAGACAAAATCGAACCGCGATATCCCGATTGGATGTCGGTCGCGAATTCGTTGAGATCAGGCCGGCCGCGAACGATTCCCAACTACGTGGCCGTGAATCCCGTCGACCGCTACGACAGCTTCACGATCGCCGGACCGAGTTATCTCGGACCGGGGTACGACGGCTTCAAAGTGCATGGTGATCCCAACGCGCTCAGCTTTGAAGTCCCCAACATCGGCTTGAAAGACGACTCACAGCGGCAACGCTTGCGACAGCGAGTCACTCTGCGCGAGTCCTTCGATCAACTGCGGCGCGACATCGATCAAGCCAAGGTCATGGACGCTCTGGACAGATTCGAGGCTCAAGCGATCAACATGCTCAGCAGTCCGGACGCGCGCGAGGCGTTCGACCTCAGCCGCGAGCCCGACGCCGTGCGCGATCGTTACGGCCGCCACCAGTGG
>CAYSHJ010000282.1:0-2365 GCA_964430385.1 uncultured Planctomycetaceae bacterium | reverse complement strand
GGAGTTCGTTCGAGAGATCGGACGTCCCACGGTTCCTTGTCATCGACTTGAAATTCAAACCGGGCATCGCGGATGCCATAATCGTCGGTGATCAGTCCCGCCACCGGAATCTCCGCTTTGCGCGTGACCGACGTGCCGATGCCCTTGAGTTCCGCCTCGATACGCGGCGGCTGATCGGCAATGCCGTGCAGCGTGATCCGCGCGGGTTCGGCTCCCAAGATGTCGTCGGTGTCTTCGAGGAAGATCCGCAACGCGGAATCGGGCAGCATCACGAACGGCTTGCCCAGCGGAGTCTGCAACTGCACGGCTCGTTCCTTCGACTTTTCGGTCGCTAATTCCGAGAGTACGAACGGCACGACGAACTCGCGTCGCTCGGCATTGAAGAACAGAGCGGCCCGCGCTAGCGGAATCGGTTCGACGTGAACAGGCTGTCCGTCGACAGACCGCGTCGTCAGCGAAGCCTCCTGCGGCGACAACGACAATTCCTGCGTGCCGAATTGCAGACGAGCGCGCACCAGCGGCTTGTTGGTTTTTGCGCGCAACAGGAAGTCGGTTTCGTGCGGAAGCGACATCTGCGTGCTTTGCGCAGAGATCGTCTCGCGAGTTGGCTTGCCGGTTTCGTCGTCGAGCTTTTGCCGCCGCGTGTGTTCCGGGAACAGACACTCCGCCGCCAGCAAATCGACACGCGGCGGATCAACCACGCGCACGTGATACGCCTCGCGGTTCGTGAAGTCGCCCGCCGTGACCCAGAAGTCGACGTCATCCAGCAAGTCGTCGATCGCATGTTTGAACCGCCGCTCGCCCGCCTCGAAACAGGTCGCTCGGCCATAACCACGACCGCTGCCGAGTTGATAAGTCAGATCGACCCGTCCCGGCTTTTTCTTGCCCGCGGGGACATCGAAGAGCAGCACCAGGTCGCCCCCGCGCGGGTGCTTGTACTGGCCGTCGATGAATTGTTTAACGCGGTCTCCCGGCTGAGCCAACACGGTCGCCGTGAGACCCACCTCACGCGGCCAGTATTCGTTTTCCAGCGATAGATAACCGGCTCGCCAGCGGCCGAACGCGGCGGGGTTCATCGTCGCAAACGCGATCAGCGACACTGTCAACACGCCCGCCGCCGAGAGCACTCGCCGCAATGGCTTGCGATCAAACACGGAACCAAGATCCAATTGCTTCAACGCCGCGTTGGCGTCGCTCAACGTGCGTTCCAGCATCGCCGAGGTCAACGCACTGCGCGGCTCGGCGTCCGCACTCATCTCAATCGCCGTGACCAATCGATCGCCCAGTTCCGGAAACCGTTTCTCCAGCACGAGCGCCAGCGACTTAGCTCGAAAACTTCGGAAGACTCGAAACAGAATCAGCAACACGACCACATTCGTCAAAGCACCCAGAACCGCGAAGTCCAGGCAAACCCGCAGCCAACGAGGCGGCTCCAGCCGACGCGTCTGAAACACGACGTAGTCAAAGCCCAGGCTGAACCAAAAGAACAACCCGACGACGACGACTGCGAGGGCGATTCCTTCCCAAAGCACATACTTCCGAATCCGCGACCGCAGACCTTCCAGGCAGGCTTCCACGTCGGGCGGCTGTTCAATGTGGTCAGACATGTTTTTCATTCCATCGGCAGGCTTGCACTACATCAGTCAGAAACGAACGAGCTTCACGCCAGCTTCAATAACTTCCTCGTCAGCCACTCTGCCGACAGCAATCCAACCAAGACATACATGACCCAGTCGCGATCCCACAACGTGCGGAGGCGTTCGTCGACCAAAAACTCTTCACCTTGATTGGGCAGTAGCTTCGGAAGTTCGATGGACGACTTGTCATCGAGCGGCAAGTAGGCCCCGCTGGTTTCCTCGGCCAGCGAGCGGAGCAGTTGGACGTTCTGTCGGGCGTTCGCGGTTTCCAAATTCGGGAGCGAAACGTCCACTTTCTCCATCAACTTGTCGGACGACTCGGGCACGGTAAGTTCCAGCCGATACGTTCCTGGCAAGCTCAATCGGAAGTCTCCCATGAATTGTCCCGGGCGTTGCCGATCCGGCATCAGTTTGAGGGGCGGAAGCCACGGTTTGCCCGAGGGATCGTAGATGTCGCACGAGACCGAATCGGTCACGAGCGGTTGAAACTGTTGATCGCTGAGCAACGCTCGGACGTGAGCCGTCTGACCCAGGAGGTACTGATTCCGTTCGAGCAGCAACATCCCGCGCAGCGTGCCGCGTTTGAGCCGCGTTTGAGCGATCTCGCGAATCGCCTTGGTCCAAAAGCGATCAAAATAGTCTTCGTCAATCGCTCGCAATCGCCACAGCTCGCCCGCACCGACATACAGCGTGCGCCCCGAACCATAAAACTGCGAAGCCATCCAGAT
>CAYSHJ010000281.1:0-5769 GCA_964430385.1 uncultured Planctomycetaceae bacterium | reverse complement strand
TGTACTCATCGCCGCATTCCGTACATTCCACGTTGAGCGTGGCATCGTCGGCCCCGACGATTTCCAATTGGCCGCGACAAGTGCGGCACTTCCCATCCTGCAAATCGACCAACATGAGACAGTCTCCTTGTGCCTGTTGTGTCAATGAACGATTCGCTCAGGCGAACGCGCTGCCGAACGTCGGTAGCGCGGAAGGAGAGTGCCACGAAAAAGCACCGCAGCGCAAGCAGCGATGCGCGGAAGGGAAGGCGGCAGGCAGTCCACTCGGACGGAAAACGTGGCTTCAGAAAAGCCGAAGCTGGTTCGTGCGGCGTGGCCGCATGACTTCGTAATCGGCCGCTTCCGCGTGAGTCGGCTCACCTTGCGGCGTCGGCGCTGGCGCTCCTTCGGGTGATGGCGCGGACGGCTGCACCGCAATTCTCTGGACCGGCTCAGGACAATCGCCGCGCCGCACTTCCGAGATGAAGCCCGTCCGGTCAAAGCCCGTGCGATAGACGGCGTCGCCACGAACGGCTTGTCCGGTCCAGGCCGAAACATGTTGTTCGAGTCCGGGTGGCCGAGCGGAATCTCCTGCGACTTGAGGATTGGCAGCAAAGTAAACGTTGGAGAGGAGACTCGACATTATTCGAGAAGTCGACGAATCCGAGCGAACTGAGTGGCTTTCGCTTGCGCCTGGGCAGGTGCATTCTCCAAGAGAGTCACCAACCAGTAGGGTCGGCCAATTCCATCAACCGTGATTTCGCGATACTGGGTTTCCGTAAGCCCATGCCTGTGTAGAAACGATTGTCGCTCCGCTTTGGAAGCCTCTCTCAACCACTCTGTACCCTGAAGCTCACTCATCCCCTCGGCCCCCAGCAGAACGGTCAGAATGCTCTTCCTGACGCCATGACGATCCAGTTTCTTCAACTGTTCTGAGTCTTCAGCCGAGACACCGTCACTCATTTGCTCATTGCTCTTAGGTTGATTCATCCTCCACAGTCTGCCACATTGGCGCTAACAGCGCTAGCAACCTTCACCAAGTCCATTCACTCGCTCACCCACGGAGAAAAAGGGTGCTTTATGAACACACCGCTTCCGGCGTGACGAGTTGACTGGCCTCATCGAGCGTTTTGAGAAGATCAGCCGATTCGGGATGAACGAAGAGTTTCTTCGCCAAGCGTAGCAGCGGACGGAATTAAAACAGTCTCCGCGTTTCGGAAGGCGTCGCCGGAGCCTGTGACGTTGATGCCTGCGAGGATGGAGCAGCGGTCGATTCCTTGTCGGCACTCGGTATCGGGGATGATCCTTTGATCGCGGCGACGAGCTTCGCCCGCACATCGTCGACCGCAGTGAGGAGCAGGTTGAGTTGCTCCTGCCCGACCACCGTCACGACTTCGGCGATCGCGGACACGAGTTCGTCGAATGCGTCGGGCGAGAATCCCGGCGAACCGTTTGACTCAACCGTGGACGAGCGGACGTCAAGACGCTCATTCGCATCCGACGGGAGCGGGTCGCTGGCCATGCGGACGATCTGCGTGTGCTCGTCCTGGCGACCGGGAATGCCGTTTCTGGCAATCCAACCTAAGTCTTCTCTGACCTCGTCCATCACATCGCGCACGACTCTGGCTTCATCGGCGAGATGATTCACGGCGTCGGTCAGCCGTTCGATTTGTTGCGAACGACGGGGCTCAGGGGCCGATGTTTGCGCGGACTTCTTTATGCAAAGAAGGAAGGGAGGCAGCGTGCCGCAAAAGATTTCTTCCGTCAAATTCTGCGGTGACGTCGGGGGGTCGATCTTTTCTGCCGAAAAGAACGTCGGCAGAGAATGGACTTCCAAAGGCCCCCTTCCGAAGAAGAGGGCCGTTCGTCAGGTGGTCCTGCCTGACATTTGATGGACGTTCCGATCACTCGGACGTGCGTAGAAAATCTTGTGGAGTCGGTCTCGGTAACGCTGCCGATATTGCTCCTTCAAGGCGACGTCTTCGGCCTCGAAGCCGATGGCCGATCCGTCTTTCATGAGCCACACTTCCGTGACCATCGTGCTGCTGAGAAGGCAGAACACCGCGAGCGGAGAAACCAACTCGTGCGGCAGAAGGAACGAGCCAACGTGCGGATCGTTTGTGCCGCCTGAGTTCCAATTCTCCGCGGGTGTGATCTGAATTCCGAGCGTACGTTCGATGATCGCTTTCCCACGCTGGGTCACGTCGCAAAGGATTCGGTACATGTGGGCGTCTGATTCGCCCGTGAGAGGAATTTACGTGGCGCCGACAGTTATGTGGCGTCCGGCCGGTTATCACGGCGGATTTTCGGACTTGGTCAAAACTGAACGCCACATAATTCCATCTCCTACAGCGCCTTTAGGAATTCCATCAACCCTTTATCTTCACGCCACGCCTTGCGAGGCCCGTCATCCTTGACCTCGCAGTTTTCCAGTGCCTTCGTTTTCATTGCCAGATCAACTTCCGCGTACACCATCGTCGTGCTGAGTGACACGTGACCCAGCCAGGCGCGGATCGTGTTGATGTCCACGCCGGCTCGGAGCAAATGCGTCGCCGTGGTGTGGCGGATCGTGTGGGGACTCACGCGTTTCTTCTTCAGCGATGGCAGCTTTGCTGCGACCGTTGTCACGTAGCGTTGAACCAGCGCATGGATTCCAAACCGTGTTAGCGGTTGTCCACGACGGTTGAGGAAGACGTGCTCGGATGCCATCCGATCCTTGATCAGAGGCAATAGTTCCTTGACGGTCTTGGACCACAATGGGCAGCGCCGTAGCTTGTTCCCTTTGCCGTGAATCAAGACTGCGGAAGAGTCGCGGTCTGGCGTGTGCCCCAGTTCAAGGTCCGCGATCTGCACATGCGCAGCCTCGTCTGCTCGGGCACCCGTATTGTACAAGAACAGCATCAGCGCATGATCCCGACGGCCAAGAGCGGTGCTCAGGTCTGGTGCCGCCAACAGGGCTTCCAGTTCATCCTTTTCCAGGTACGTGACCAGCGGATGGGTTGTCTTCTTCGACAGAATGGTCCTGATCTCCCCGTACCACTGAATATGCTCTGGACTGTGCATCCCGATGAAGCGGGCCAGGGAATGAATGGCCGCCAGGCGCTGGTTGCGTGTCGCCGCGCTGCATTTCCTTTTCTCTTCTAGTTCCCTCAGGAAGGTTCGTACTCGGTCAGCCGAGAAGTCGTCGATCCGCAGCCCGTCGAGTTGCTTGTGCGTCGTCTGAGCAATGAAGGGCAGGAGCTGGCACAACGTGTCGCGGTAACTCTTTTGGGTGTTGCGGGCAAAGTTCCGCTCCCCAATGAGATACTCCAGCAAGAAGCGCCGGACCCAAGGACTCAACAAGGCGGTGTCAGTCATGATGTTCCTCCTTTCCGGCATACCGTGCATCCGCGGTTGATGCCGCGCGCCGTCCGTCCGCCGGACACCGGCGCGCGTGCAGAAGAACCGGAATCGGCCTCGCAGCGTGTCCTGATTCACGCGAGCACCGGTCCGCGTTGTGAAGAACGGGACTTCCGCTTCAGATGCTTGAGTGCGTGCGGCATATCGGGCCAGAACGCCTCCCAACTGAGGCCCGAAGGGAACCAAGCGGCTCTTATGGAACTTCGTCTTGTGGATCGTCAGCACGGAGCCTTTGAAGTCCACATCGACACGGTTCAGATTAACCGCCTCTCGGACGCGTAAACCGGTGCCGTACAACAACAGCACAATGGTATGCACCGTGACCGGTTCTAGGCGGGCCTGGCGGGGTTGGCGGCTTTGGTCGGAAGCGACTGTCTGCAAGAGACAGCGCAGGTTTTCATGCGAATAGATATAAGGAACGAACTGGGGAGGTTCCTTTGGGATCATGACCGGTAGAGGCGCTTTGGCCACGTAGCTACGGCTGATGGCATAGTCATAAAAGACTCGCACGATGCTGTGTTTGAAGTGCCAGTAGCGCGTCATCGGTCCGGTTCCAGCCAAGAAGGCGTCTACCTGCTCGGTACGCACGCTAGCGATGTCGACTTCCGCACCCATGGCGCGGCTAAAGGCCCGGAGCACACGCCCATTTGCGTCTTGGAGTTCCCCCAGTGACTTGCGATAGGTGATAAACTGTTCGATCAGCAGTTGGAGGTTCATAGCAGCCCTCCGAGGTCGAGGTCAGCGACTCGGCGCAGGCCGACGAGATCCACCTTGGCATAGATACGGGTGCTATCGGGATTCCGGTGTCCCAGGTAATCGCCGATCTCCTTCAGGGAAAGACCCTGGGCCAGCAGATGAGTGGCACAGGCATGGCGGATGGAATGTGGTCCGTGATGGCGGAGTGACACACCGAGGGACCGCAACCGCTTGCCGACGATGGGCCACATTTCGCCCAGCGGTCGGATTGGTGGGTAGATGCACAGGAACATGTTGCGGTGAACCGAGCGTGGTCGCACTTCCTTCAGATATCGAAGAACGGCATCGCCCACGGGGCGTGACAGCGGGTAGGTGCGCGTCCGACGTGCTTTGGAGCACCGCACGGAGAGTAATTCACGTTCCCAATCGAAGTCTTCCAGCCGCAGGCCCGTGACCTCGCTGGCCCGAAGTCCATAGCTGGCGAGAAGCATCAAAATGGCGTGGTCGCGAATGTTGGAGGGTCGATCTCCCTTGCTGGTTGCGAGTAACTGCTGCACCTGATTCCAGGACGGGCCGGCTGGTAATGATTCCTGAGCAAAGATCCGGGGGCCTCTGATGCCCGCTGCCAAGCCTTTGCGACACCAGCCGCGCATCTCCGTATAGCGGAAGAAGGACCGCAAAATGTTGACATAGTTCAGAATCGTGACTCGCGCCAAACTGCCAGCAGTGATCATGTCCCTGAGAATCTCATCAATTCGGGTCAGAGTGATCTCGCAGAGGGAACCACATGTGTGCAAATGACCTAGGAATCTCTCAACGAACTGGCAGACTTTGGTGATAGTCTGGGATGACAGTCCCCGCTCGTTGCGCAGGTAATCCGCGAAGGCAGCGATCTGCTCAGCGTAGGGGCTGAGCAGACGGGGCTGTTGTTCGAGGCGCCCCAGAAAATCGAGCCATCGAGTCGCATGAAAACGGAAGTGAGAGCCTGAGGTGAGACCGCCCTTCCGGTGACACGATCCGGCGGGCCTGTCGGCCCAGAGGGTTGCCACTCGTTGGATCTCTTCGCGACTGATGGTTTCTCCTGAGCGATGAGCCAAGCCAAGTTGGTCAACAACGAGGAGGATGTAATCAGCGGCCGTCCGAAGAGAAATGTGGGAAATGCCAGCGTTGGCGAGGTGAGCAAGGTAAGCAAGGCGCTCATTGACCAACGGGCCGGCGCGGTGGCGCGCGCGCGTATGGGGGTACGTAAAAAGCCGATCGAACATCGTCGAACCTCCAGTAAGAGTCAGGTAGGAGACAAAGGGTTCGACGACAGGGTACGCAATTATGTGGCGCAGAAATGAGGGTGGAACTGAATTGTCGAAGCACGGGCAGGCTTGGCCACATAACCGCCTGCGCCACGTAAGTCCCATTATGTGCTGAAGCACATAAGGGAATAATTCCGTACTCCTCAAGATGCCTCAGACTTTCGATTCGCTTCATGGCTTTGTCTCCGGTGAGTGAAAAGGAACGACCGGAGCGAGTATGCCACGACTTGAGTTTGTCGTAACGAAGGCAAACTGCCTTCTTGACGTGGAGTCATGCTTCGTAGGCGGCTTGCAGTTCGCGTTCGACTTGGGTGGCGGGACGGCCAAAGTGCTGGCGGGATGCGCGGCGGATGGCGTCGGCTCGTTGCTGTTGATACTTCGCTGGCTC